>NZ_BAAAGU010000001.1:0-206296 GCF_039524635.1 Streptomyces thermocarboxydovorans
CACCGACAACGGCGGAATCTTCGGACCCGGACGACTCATACCGAACCAACGACGAATCTCCGACTCAGGTCACTAGCAACCTCAACCGGATCTTCATGGAGGCTCCGAAGGAGCTTGAGACCGACCGGCCCGCCGCCGAGGCGGTGCGGCGGTTCCTCTCCGGCAGGCGTCGTCGCTGGCCGAGCGACGAGGAGCTGCGCGAGGCGATCCGCTCCAAGCCCTTCTACTGGAGCGGCCGTCCTCCGCAGCGCGCCTTCATCCTGCGCCGTCTGGAGGAGAGTTACGACGCCTCCGAGCCCGTCGACTTCGCCAAGGCGGCCCTCACTGTGGAGCACATCCTCCCGCAGCGCCCCGCTCCCGAGTGGTTCGCCCTCCTCGCTGAGGAGACGGAGGAAAACCAGACGCCGCAGGAGCTGCACGACCTGCTGGTGCACACACTGGGCAATCTGACACTGACGGGTGACAACGCCAAGTTGTCCAATCACCCCTTCGAGCGCAAGCAACAGATCTTCGACTCCAGTGCCCTGCGCATGAACCTGGAGATCGCCTCGGCGCAGCGCTGGGGCAAGGCGGAGATCCTGGCGCGGGCCGACCGGCTGGCCGAACGCGCGATCAAGCTGTGGCCCGGACCTATCGGCGGGGTCAAGCCGGCCGGTGAGGACTCTCCGGGCTGGGCCGAACTGCGTGCCGCGCTCGTCGCGATGCCGAGCGGGACGTGGACCACGTACGGCGATGTCGCCGAGCTGATCGGCAGCCACCCCGTGGCCGTGGGCGCCTACCTGGGCTCCAACCCGACGGTGTTCGGCGCTTACCGGGTCCTCACGGCGGAGGGCAGGATCTCGCCCTCCTTCCGCTGGGCGGAGGGCGAGGACCGGCCGGCACCGCAGGACCTGCTGACGAGCGAGGGAGTGCGCTTCGACTCCTGGGGCCGGGCACATCGTTCACAACGCCTGAACGCCGCCGAGCTCGCCACCTTGCTGGGCAAGGACGTCGCACAGCAGGTGTCGTACGACCCTCTCCCCGAGGGTGAGGACTCGGCGGCGGCCGAACGCTTCCGATCGCAATTGAAACAGCACTGGCCGGAGGCGTACCCCGGCGTCCTCGCGGCCCTCGACTTCTGGCGCCGCCAGGGCGGTTACGTCACCTACGGCCGTTACGAGGAGACCAGCTGCTTCCCGATGCTGGACACCGGGACGAGCCGCAGCCCGCAGGTGCTCTGGCCGTTCGGGATCTACCCGGTGAGCGGTTCGGTCGAGGTGGTCTTCCAGTACCTGAAGTCCCGCACGCCCTTCGACGACACGGAACAGCGCCGGGAGCTGCTGAACCGTCTGAACAAGATCGACGGCATCGACCTGCCCGAGGCGAAGCTGGAGCTGCGCCCGTCCTTCCCGGTCACCGTTTTCGCCCAGCACAGTGAGCGGATCTGCGAGGTGCTGGACTGGTTCGTGGGTGCGGCGGCGCTGGAGCTGGCACGACGGGCCTGAACGCGGCCGGACATGCCGGAACTGGGGGGAGATGAACATGGAACTCTTGACCGACCTTGTACTGGTTCGCAACGACGGGATCCGCAGAGACAAGACAGGGACCACGTGCTCCGGCGAAATCTCCCGGGCCAGCACCGTCGAGTGGGAACTAAGGATCCCCGGCCGCCCCACGCTGACGATCCACGACAGCCGTTGGCTGAACGGCGAGCGGGATCTGGTGCTCTACAAGCCCACGGTGGTCCCCGAAATGCCCGCCACCCTCTCGAATCTGCACAACAGGCTGCGTTCGGGCATCTCCGGCACCGAAAAGCGCGGGGAACTGCGGATCATGGTGTTCCCCACCTACGTGGACAAGCAGGGCAGGCCACGGATCTGGAAGTCGCTGACGACAGCCGGCCTGGCGAACCATGTGGGACTGCGCCATCTCAGAACGCTGACCGCCCGAAAGGGAGTCTGGCTGGACAGAGCGTACGACCGGCCCGGTCTGCCTCCGGTCAACCTGAAGAACCCACAGGACGTGAAGCCTCTTCACGTCTGCTTCCGAGTGGCGCCTGTGCTGCGGCACATCCGCTGGCTGTCTCCGGACGATGACTGAGGGATGGGGGAGACCCTCCGCAGGGCGGTGACCAGGGCCAGGACGACAGCGCCGCCCATCGGCGCTTCCTCCTGGACGGCTGCCGAGGGCCCGCCACGACATGGCGGGCCCTGTCGGCGCTCATGGCCGTGCCACGGACGCGCCCCCTTGAACTCCTGCGTGCGCCCTCCCGTTTGACATGTCTCCGTCCCATACTGCGCGCAGTGGGCACGGCCCTTTCGTCGCAGGGCCGGGGGGCTTGGGGGGATGGCCATGGGTGACGCACGTCTTCAGTGGCTGCGGGAAGCCATTTCCGCCTTCGGCGCCGCATGCAAGCGGAACCTCACGGGCCCCGGTGACCGCGAGGCGGCCATCCGTGGCCCTATGGAGCAACTGTTCCACAGCATCGCCGCGCACCACGCGATGGTCGAGGTCACGTGGCACCCGGAGACCCGCATCGCCCACCTCGGGGTGCGCCCCGACTACGCCGTACGCATCGACGAGAACGTGACGGGCTACATCGAGGTCAAGCGGCCCGGCAAGAGCATCGACCCCGAGACCTTCACCGGTCACGACAAAAGACAGTGGGAACGGCTGCGCGACCTTCCGAACCTTCTCTACACCAACGGCACCCACTGGCGGCTCTTTCAGTACGGCACGCCGGTCGGCGAGGAGGTCGTGCTGTCGGGTGTCCTGAAGAGCGCCGGGGAGAAGCTGAGAGCCGGTGACGTCGCCGCCTTCGACGCTCTCGCCCAGGCCGTCCTCTGCTGGAAACCGCCGAAGATCAGGCGCGTCCCGGTGCTCGTCCAGCACATCGCCCCGCTGTGCCGCCTGTTGCGGGAAGCCGTACGGGAACAGCTGCGGGCCGAGGCCGGGTTCGACGCGGACCACGCCGAGCGCCCCTTCACCGGCCTCAGAAGCGACTGGCGCCGGCTCCTGTTCCCCACCGCCGACGACGCCACCTTCGCCGACGGCTACGCCCAGACGGTCACCTTCGCCCTGCTGCTGGCCCGTACGGAGAACATCCCGGTCACCGGCACCAGCTTCCACGAGATCGGCCGCCGCCTCAACGCCGGCCACGCCCTGATGGGCAAGGCCCTCCAGCTCCTCACCGACAACGTCAACGAACGGTTCGAGGTGACCTTGAACCTCCTCGCCCATACCGTCGACGCGGTCGAGTGGGACATCATCCGCCAGGACAACCGGGACGCCTACCTCCACCTGTACGAATCGTTCCTCTCCGTCTACGACGACACACTCCGGCAGCGCAGCGGTTCCTACTACACCCCGCACCAGGTGGTGGAGGAGATGGTCCGCCTGGCCGAGGAGGTGCTCCGCACCCGCCTGGGCAAGGCGCGCGGCTATGGCGACGAGACCGTGCACATCGTCGATCCCGCCATGGGCACCGGAACGTACCTTCACACCATCATCGACCGGGTGGCCCGGCAGGCGGCCGAGCGCTACGGCGAGGCCATGGCACCGGACGCCATCGGTGGGCTCACCGAGCGCCTGTATGGCTTCGAACTCCAGATGGGCCCCTTCGCCGTCGCCGAACTCCGCACGGCCGACCTGCTGAAGAAGTACGGGGCCGAGCTCCCGCCCGGCGGCCTCAACCTGCACGTCACGGACACGCTCGACGACCCGTACGTCCAGGAGGAGCAGCTCGCCTCGACCTACGCGGCGCTGTCGGTGTCACGTGCCCGCGCCAACCACGTCAAGGCCAACGTGCCCGTCACCGTGGTCATCTCGAACCCTCCGTACGACGACAAGGCGGAGAACCGGGGAGGTTGGATCGAGAAGCGGGTGAAGGGCCAGGGCCGCCCGCCCCTGGACGACTTCCGGTACCCGGGCAACGGCCGCTATGAGCACGCGCTGAAGAACATGTACGTCTATTTCTGGCGCTGGGCCACGTGGAAGGTGTTCGACGCCCACGCGGACGAGCGGCACGGCGTCGTCTGCTTCATCACCCCGTCAGCATTCGCCACCGGGCCCGCCGGGCGGGGTATGCGGGACTACCTGCGCCGCACCTGCGACGAGGGCTGGGTCATCAACCTCTCGCCGGAGGGACATCGTTCGGACGTGGCCACCCGGGTGTTCCCGCACGTCGCCCAGCCGTTGTCCATCGGCGTCTTCGTACGGCGCGCGGATCACAACCCCGACGTGCCCGCGCGCATCCATTACCGGGCGCTGCACGGGAGGCGGGCGGAGAAATTCGAGCAGCTTCGGCAGGTGCGGCTGGATGACGGGGGGTGGAAGGATGGGCACACCCAGGGGGCGCGGCCTTTCACGCCGGCGACTTTGTCGGGGTGGGATGAGTATCCGGCGCTGCAGGACTTGTTTCCCTGGGGCAGTCTTGGCATCACGACCAACCGGTCGTGGGTGGCTTCCCCTTCGGCGGGCGTGCTGCGGCGCCGGTGGGCAAGGCTGGTCGGTGAGCCGGGCCTCGAGGAAAAGGCCATCCTCTTCAAAGAGACCGACAGCCGCAGTCTTGGATCACGGCCTCCAAGTCTTCCCGGATTCCCACACCCCGACCGGGACATGCACAACGAGCCGCACAGCAGCCCACCGTTATTGCGGATCGGCCTGCGCAGCTTCGACCGCCAATGGCTCATCGCGGACAACCGGGTCATCGACCGACCGCGCACAGATCTGTGGGAAGCGCTACAGCCCGGGCAGTTATTCCTCAACCAGCAGAGCAGCCACGAGATCAGCAGCGGTCCCGCTCTGGTCGCGACCGCGTTGCTGCCCGACACCCACCACTTCAACGGCCGTGGCGGACGAGTGCACCCCGTTCTCCATCCGGACGGCAGCGCCAATGTCCCCAGCGGATTGCTCAGCTATCTAGCCGGCGTCCTGGATCTGTCCGGGGTGACCGTGCACGACCTCGCGGCCTACGCGGTGGCCGTCGCCGGGCACGGCGCCTTCACGGAGCACTTCGCCGAGGATCTCCTCACCCCGGGAGTCCGGCTCCCCCTCACCCGCGACCCGGACCTCTGGAAGGAGGCAGTCCGCCTCGGGCACGAGTTCTTGTGGGCGGCGACCTACGGTGAGCACAGCCCGCCCGGCGGAGCGCCGGCTCCTGAAGAGGACGGCGTCCGCTTTCCCCAGGGCGATCCACGGCAGGTGCGCTACGTGACCGGGATAGGCACCGAGATGCCCGACACCTTGGCGTACGAGGAGGCGACGACCACGCTGCGGGTGGGCCGGGGCGCCTTCACGGGCGTGCCGCCGACCGTGTGGACCTACGACGTCGGTGGCATGCCCGTCGTGAGGAAGTGGTTCGGCTACCGGAAGGCCTCCCCCACCAGCAGGAGGACCAGCCCGCTCGACGACATGCACGAACCGTCCTGGCCCCGGGAGTGGACGGAGGAGCTGATCGACCTGTTGTCCGTCCTCCGCTGGCTGGTCGACCTGGCACCCGCGCAGCAGGCCCTCACCGCGAAGATCGTGAGTTCTCCGGTCGTCACCGTCCAGGACCTCACCTCAGCGGGCGTTCTTCCTCCTCAGCCCGGGGCGAGCCGTGCACGGCGTCGTGTCGTCCTCGACTTCGGCCAGTCGGACGAGTCATGACGGGCCGGTGCCACCCGCTTCCCCTGTGCGGACGTAGGACTGCGCCTGCTCCAAGGTCCACGTTCCTTCGGCGAGCCTTTTCAGCGCGTGCCCGGCCAGCCGTGGCGCCGCGCCCCGGGACACAGTGTCGGCGAAGGAGGCCACCGCGCTCAGACGGGCCGTCAGCTCGTCGCACTCCGCCTCGCGCAGGACCGCGGCGCCGAGGGGCGTGAGCCGGAGGGCGCCGCGGTCGCCCCCGCGTTGTTCGACCAGCCCGGCCCACAGCAGCGTCGGCAAGGCGTCGCGGACCTCGGCCGTGTCGAGGTCCCGGGCGGCGTAGGACTCGGGTGACCTCTCGGGAGCCGGGAGGTCACACAGATCCAGTTCCCGCAACAGGTGTTGCTGAAGCGGCGACAGCTGGATGGTGGGGACGAGCATGACCCCAGTATGGCGCGCGGCGGGCCCCGTCACCGGCAGAGCCCGTACGGCGTTCCTGGACGGTTTCGCCGCCCTGCCCCCGCGTACTCCCCGCCGGACTCAGCCGTCCAGGCCGCCGCCCTCAGGGTCCTCGGCCTCGGGAGACGCGGACGTCCGCAACGCTCCCTCCTCGCGGAGCAGTCCCATGACGTCGATGGTGTCCTCGTCGTCGGGGCGTCTGGTCACCGTATGCCTGGTCGAGGTCCGCGGTCAGGTCGCCGCCCGACTTCTCGATCAGGAAACGCTCGCGGTACGCGTCCCGCGCCGCGACGGCCATCCGGTCGATGAGCAGGTAGCTCAGGCCCGCACCGACCGCCATGCCGGCGATGGGGACCACCTGACCGAGCTTCTTCTTCGTCAGCTGCTGGGCGAACTTCGCCGCGAAGGACTGGGTGATCCTGGTGAGTACCTTCTCGTTCAGCTTGGCCCACGGCGCGTTCCGTACCAGCAGCTGGGTCAGCTGGGACAGTTCGGCGTAAGCGGCTCCCTTGGCCGATGTGCCGGTGGACATGCCGAGAGCGATCACGGACATGACGAAGATTTCCTCTTCGGGATCGCTCGGGTCGTAACCGTAGGAGAGAGCGGATATGGCGCACAGCGCCGTGTGTCTCGAAGCGGAAGCGGAGCAGGTAGCCGTACTCGTCGTACAGCTCCTCCATGGTCTCCGGCTGGGCGGTGCCCGGACCGAAGACTCAGTCAAGGGTGGCCGCTTCGTTGGAGAGCCGCTGGCTGCCCGCTGCCATTCGGCGTGCGCGAGCCTGCTGAACTGGAAACGGACGTGCTGCCGTCGGGCGGTGCCGAAAGCCCGGACGGATCGCTGCCCTTGCTGTCGGCCCTCGTGGTGCTGAAGGACACCGGCTGGCCGTCCACCGGCTTCTTCAAGCTGGCCCGGCGCGCGCCCTACAAGCGGCAGGGTGACGACGTAGTGCTGTGGACCAGGGAGATCGAGAAGCTGGCGGAGCACTACGCCACTCGTTGACCGTTTCTCGACTGTTTCCTTCAGCCCGCGGGGTGGGTCTGCACCTCCGCCCAGACCGTCTTGGTGAACGCGTCGCGGACCGTCCATCCCCAGCGTGCGGCGTAGGCCTCGACGAGGAGCAGTCCCCTGCCCGACGTCTCGTCGACGGGTTGCGGCGCCGGCGGGCGGGTCGGCAGGCGGTCGGGGCGGCTGTCGGTCACCTCGATGCGGAGGGTGTGCGGCAGGAGGAGCAGGGCCAGGCGGAAGTCACGGCCGGGGAGCTTGCCGTGGCGGACGGCGTTGGCCGCGAGTTCGGCCGTGACGAGAGCGACGGTTCGGGCCGCTTCGGAGTCGTGCGGGAGGCCCGTCCACTCCGTGAACTGCTGGACGGCGAGCTGTCGGGCCAGGCGGGCGCCGCGTCTGGTGCTGCTGAATCGCAGGGTCAGGTGGTGGTGGGTGGGATCGGGTGCGGGAGTGGGCACCGACTGCGCCGTCTCGCCGGTGAGCTGATGTTGTGTCACGGGGGCAGGTTGGGGCGGCGAGTGATCCGCTGACCAGGTACCTCGGCCGTACGTCGGTGTCGTCGTACGGGGTGGGCGGCCGGTGCGCGGCTTTGCTGTACGGGTCTTGTACGGGTGCTGTACGCGTTGTGCTCGTGTCCCCTTCGCGGCAGGCCGCGTTGAACATGACCCAGTGGGTGGATGTCGCAGCGGGTGCACTTCGGGGCGGAAGGGCGTGAGCGTGAAGGCGGTACAGGACGGGCGCAACGGGCGGGCATCGAGGACGAGGGAAGAGGCGCCGGATCGGCCTGGGGTGTGGTCGGCGTACGGCGCACTCCTCCAGCATCTGCGGAAGCGGGCCGGGTTGAACCAGCAGCAGCTCGGGGACGCCATCGGCTACTCGATGGAGCAGGTCGCCTCGGTCGAGCAGGGGCGGCGGCCGGCGAAGGCGGCGTTCACGACGGCGGCGGACCGGGTGTTGGACGGGGGTGGTGTTCTGGAGGTCCTCCAGGATGAGGTGGACCGAGCGAAACTGCCGCGGTTCTTCAGGAACTTCGCGCTCATCGAGGCGGAGGTCGTCAACCGCTTCTCCTACGATCCGCTGCTGGTGCCGGGGCTGTTGCAGACGGAGGCGTACGCCCGCGCGGTGTTCGCCGGGCACTGCCCGCCGCTCAGCGAGGAGATCATCGACCAGCACACGGAGGCCCGGCTGAGCCGGCAGAAGCTGCTGACGCGGGTGCCGATGGCTGAGCTGTCGTTCGTCGTGAGTGAGGAGGCGCTGCGCGATCCGGTGGGCAGCCCTGATGTCATGCGTGAGCAGTGGCGACACCTGCTGGAGGTCAGCGCGCTGCGCAACGTGGAGGTACAGGTCATGCCCGCCGGCCGCGGGTTCCACCCGGGCAAGAACGGCCCGTTCGTGGTGGTTGAGTCACACGAACACAAGCTCCTCGGGTACTTCGAGTCCCAGGGGGTCGGGTGCGTTGTCACCAATCCTGCCGAGGTCAGTGCATTCTCCATGCGATATGGCAAGCTGCGATCGCAGGCCCTGAACGTCGAGGAGTCTGCACGGCTCATCGAGCGGATGTTGGGAGAGACGTGAGCGTGGAGCAGGTGACCGACAACGTGGACGGGCTGCACTGGTTCAAGAGCAGCTACAGCGGATCGGATGGCGGCGACTGCGTCGAGGTCGCCGCTGGCCTGGACGCCGTGTACGTACGGGACTCCAAGGCAGTCAGCGACGGGCCTGTGCTGCGGGTCGGCAGGGACGAGTGGGCGGCGTTCGTGGCGCTCGCGACGGAGTAGGCCGGTACGGGCCCTCGAGCTGAACGGCGGGCTCGCGCACGTCTCTTGCGGAGACCTGCGCGGGCCCGTGTCATGCCGTCGGCTCAGAACAGGGCGCCCTCGGCGCCCTCACCGAAATCCACACCACCTCGCGCGGCAAGCTGCTCCTTGCGCTTCCGCACCGCTTCGGGCGACGGCGGCGGCAGGTCGGGGTGCTTCTCCCGCGCCTTCTTGTCCGTCACGCCCTTGTGCAGCCCGAGGTGAACCTCGTCGGCATAAATTTGATGGTTCTTTTCCAGAAGTCTGCTCAAGACTTCCTCTCGTACCTCTGGGGAGAACGTGTAGCGCGCACCATGCCGACCTACACGACAGGCGTGGCCCAAACCCGACGCGATCAGGTCTTCCCACCCATAAAGCCTAACGACGCATTCGTCGATCCTCTTTTGCAGATTCCGAATGCCCAGCACATCAGAATCATTGCAAGTAACATCACCGATGAGCTGATAGAGGCTGGTCAGACCAATATTCCGCTCTTTCAGAGACTGCTTCACCTCACAGTCCAGAGCGGCACCTAGCTCCCTGAGCCCCTGCGACAATTCCGGCCGAGGGAAGGTATCAAATACGTCTGACGAGTTATACCTTGGATCCCCCTTGATAGTAGACCCATGCTTGATCGCCCACCAATAATGGACCGAACTACACAGGAGTGCGAACAGAGCTTCATCATCCTCCGCAATGACCACTACAGCATCGCTAAAGACCTGCCTAGCCGGAACTCGCACAGGAGTCAGAGTCTCACTGTGCCGGACTACAGCCATCACGGTTTCGAAGGGTTCAATCGCACGATAAAGATCGAGCGTCGGCCGCTTATACTGCCACCAAAATGTCCTCAGACGTTTGTCAGAGTGACCAATCCTGGAGGGCTTCACATCACGGACGACTTGCCGGAATGGCGCTTCGTAGGTCGCCGCCTCTTCCTCGCTCCAATCTCTGAAGTTGATTACGTAGCGATCCGCATCCAAAGATGGGCGCTGATTCAGCTCGCCGCCGAGATAAGGGAATAGAACGCGCTCGTTACGCGGATCAGCTTCCACCATCGACTGCGCGACGTCACGACTCAACGTGAATCCCATGCTATGAATGTACGTCCCATAGTAGGAAAGCCTGCCACTTTGCACGAGCGGAAATGGGTTACCCGCAACTCTACCCGCTGGATCCAGCGAAGCAGAAATCTCTTCCACTCGCACCCCGTCAGCAATCCGAGCCGCATCACTATTGACATCACCACAGGAGGTCCACACCACACAGTTCTCGACAGCAGCAGACTTGGTGATCCATTTCATACTCTTAATCGAGCGGCGAATAACAACTCCCCGGCTAACGATTTGATCGAGGCTCACCAGTCGCGTGCGTCCCTGGCTCAGTGTGTTGGTCGCGATTACGCCACTCTGCCCGCAAGAATTCAGCAAATGGTGCAACCTCAGAACAAAATATCCCACGAGGTCGCTGTTCCCAGTAACACCTCCGGCCACATAAGGAACAAGATATTCTCGGTAAGCACTCCCGTTGGCGCCGCTAATATCGGATCCCGCCAGGAAGGGTGGATTTCCCACAATCGCATCGAATCCACCCTTGAGTGAAAAGACCTCTGGGAAAACCAAAGGCCAATGCACCGGCCGTCGTTCCAGCGCCCCCTCCGGCAGCTCGACCTGCAGCCACTCCTCCGCCGTAGCCCGAGCCTTCCGCACCACCTCGGAGTCGTCCTCAACCCCATCCGCAACGATCTGCTGCACGATCCACGCAGCCCGTGGAAACAGATCTCGGACCCGCTCCCCGCCATCCTCCTCATACCAAGGCACCCGCCCCGAAGCACAAGTGGCCAGCGCAGCGCCCGCAATCAAATCCCCCACCAACCGCAGCCGCCGCGAGTGCCGGTTGACCTCCTCCAACCGCTCCCGCTTCTCCTGCAGCGCCGGCAGGTCCACGCCCTTGATCGCGGTGATCGCCAGTCGCTCCCGCGTGAGCTGGTCCACCAACTCCCGTGCCTGCTCGGCCAGGATGTCGGCCTGCTGCCCCGGCTTCATATGCACCGACTGGATCTGCTCCATGCTGCGCACGCCCAGCAACGAGTCCCCGCACACCAACCGGTCGTCGAGGAACGTAAAGGGCCGCCCCGGGTCCATCGACACCAACCACAGCGACAGCTTGGCCATCTCCACGGCCATGGGGTTGATGTCGACGCCGTACAGGCAGTGCTCGATGACCTGGCGCCGTGCCTCGATGACCACCGGGTCCTGCTCCGCGTCTGCCGCGGTCACCGCGTCCACGGCACGGCCCGCGCGGTAGGCCATCGCATCCGCGCGGCCCTCGGCCTCCCACGCCTCGATCAGACGGTCCGCCAGGTAGCGGCAGGCCGCCACGAGGAACGCCGCCGAACCCATCGCGATGTCCGCGACCTTGAGGTCCAGGATCTGGTCTGCCGACTTCAGACGCCACTGGTTCGTGTCCGCCGTCTGCAGCGGACCCGGCTCGTACACCAGGGGCTCCAGCGCGTGCAGGACGACTTCCTCCGCCAGGAAGCGGGGCGTGTAGTGCGTACCCGTGTTCTTGCGGAGGGACGACTCCGTCACGTACAGCGCGCCGTTGGGGATGACCATCGGCAGGCCGCGCAGGTCCTCCCGCAGGATGCCGATGAACGGCAGCAGTCGCTCGGTGAGTGCCGGGTCCTTCGTCACCGCGTTCAGCCGGCGGCGGGCCTCAGCGGCATCCTCCGCTGCCAGCGGGGCGAGCTTCTTCTCCAGCTGGCCGACCGTTGCCGGAGGCTTCGGGTCCTTCCACTTGTCGTGGATGGACTTCGCCAGCGTCTTCAGCGAGCCGCCCGCCTTCGCCGCCAGGGACTCCAGCTCGCGCAGCGGGACCTCGTGTTCCAGGCCGTCCGGGCCGATCAGGCCCACCATGTGCTCGGTGGCCCGGCGCCCGTCGAACGACAGCAGGCCCTCGTACACGTACCCGATCTGCTCGACGTCCAGCGCGCGGAAGCTGAGCATGCGCACCTCGCGCTGCTTGCCCTTGCCGACCCGGACTTCCTGCACGGCCTGGAGCATGTGCAGGACGGTGCGGTCGTCGATGGGGAGGAGCGGGGTGGTGCGCTCCAGCCACGGGTACTTGTCCGGGTCGAAGATGGAACCGTCGTAGGCGGGGAGGTGGAAGCCCGAGCGCGGGTGGTCCACTCCCCCGTGCACCGCGTGGAAGAGGGCGATCAGGCGGTGCCAGGCCGACGTCGTGTGCTCCAGCGACGTCTCGCCCTCCTCGTCCGCCCTCGCCTTGAGTTCGTCGCGCAGGAAGCGGGCCGAGTAGGACCGCGCGTACACCTCGTTGTCGGCGGGCAGCAGGCCCCGTTCCTCCGCGAACAGGAGGAAGACGATGCGCATCATGACCGCGACGGCGCCCCGGTAGACCTCGCCCGCCGGCACGCCGGAGGCGTGCAGGCCTGGTGCCCCGTTCTCGATGGCCCGGACGTCGGCCCGCCCGATGGCGTCCACCAGCAGCTCGACCGCCTGCCGGACCTGGATGCCCAGCGCCTCGGTGACGTCCTCGCCCGCCGCCAGGCTGGCCTTGAGCAATCCGACCAAGGTCTCGGCCTCGTCGTACTCGAAGAACCGGCGGCGGCGCAGCAGGGAGTGGAACGCGCGGACGACGTTCCGCTCCGCGGCCTCGTTCCAGCCGATGGCGTCGAAGACGGCCGTGGTCGTGACGCCGCCGACCGGAGCCCAGACCAGGCACCACCAGCGGCCGTCGGTGACCAGGCCCAGCGGTACGCCGTGGTGGCGCAGGAGGCGGGCCAGTCGGTCGGCGGGGGCGGCGGACCAGTCGCCGCCACCGCCGGCGCGGGCCGTGGGCGCCGTACCGGCGGGGAGCCTCATGCCAAGGAGTCGTACCCGCTTGGCGGCCGACTCGACGTCCGGCTCGGTCGCCAGGTCCGCGCCGGGTTCGACCAGCGCGAAGTCGGGGCGGACCTCGGTGTTGTGCTCCGCGACGCGCAGGGTGAGGCGGTCCAGGCCGAAGTGCTCCGAGTCGCCCGCACGGAACACCAGCGCGTCGTCCCACTCCAGCAGGCGGCCGAGGATGTACGCCACCCACTCGTCGCGGCCGGCGGTCGGGTCCGTCTGCCAGTCGGCGTGGCGGGCGCGCAGCCTCGCCCGCTCGTCCTTCTCCAGGGCGTCCAGCTGGGGCCAGGCGCGCAGCAGGACCGGCATGGTCAGGAAGGGGCCGGAGACCTCGGTCAGGTCCAGCCACTCCTGGTGCTGGCGGCGGCCGTCGGTGGCCTGGGCCTTGGCTGCGGCTGCTCCACGGCTCATGGTGCGGCGGGGG
Organism: Streptomyces thermocarboxydovorans; assembly: GCF_039524635.1. Classification (NCBI taxonomy): domain Bacteria; kingdom Bacillati; phylum Actinomycetota; class Actinomycetes; order Kitasatosporales; family Streptomycetaceae; genus Streptomyces; species Streptomyces thermocarboxydovorans. The sequence continues at coordinate 13,195 of NZ_BAAAGU010000001.1, forward strand.
CTCATCGGCGGGCTTCCTTTGCGGGGATCACGAAGACGACGGCGGCGGGGAAGAGGTGGGAGCGGGGCTCGCGGTAGCGGGCGGCGATGGCGGCGAGTTCGCGTTCGCGTTCGGCGGGGAGGCCGTCGAGGCGTTCCTGCCAGCGGCGGCGGTCGTCCTCGAACTGGCGGCGCTCGTGGCCGGTCAGCTCGTGGGTCGACAGCAGGGCCAGCTGCTCGCCCTCCTCCTCGCCCTCTTCCTTGAGCTTGGCGCGCAGGGTGGCCTCGAAGCGGTCCAGGGTGGCCGTGATGCGGCGTTCCTCCTCCGCCCGGCGGTCGGCGAGCCTGCTCTCCAGCTGGCGGCCGCGTTCACCGGCCCTGGCCTCCAGGGCGCGGTAGAGGGGGTCGCGGAGTCTCGGCCAGGCCTGCGTCAGCTCCTTGCGGAGGTGCGGGGCCGCCTCGATGCCCTCGGTGAGCGCCTGGGACAGGACCCTGCCCTGTTCGCCGACGGACTCCCAGCGGCGGAAGCGGCCGGTGTCGCCGAACCAGCCGCCCGCGTAGAGGACTTCCTCGTGCAGACGGGTGCCGTCGGTGCCGACGAGGACGTAGCGCGCGTACGCGGAGACCAGGGTGGTCGTCACGGCCGGGTCGTCCGAGACGACCGCGGTGACGCGGCTGAGGCCGATCGAGTCGGCGTTCCACACGGCTGCCGTCAGCAGTCGTGTGGAGAGGGCAACCAGGGGGTGCTTGAGGTGGGCGAGGACCACGTCGTCCTTGGCCTGCGCGGCCACCGCCGGGGAGAAGGTGAGGGGGCGCTGTTCGCCCTCGCGGAGCTTGTGCGCGAGGCCGCGGGTCGCCCGCTCCCAGCTGCCCGACAGGGGCTGGACCTCGAACAGGTCGCCCGGCTCGAAGTCCTCGGCCCGGTAGTCGGACGGCAGGAGCGGAGGCTGGTGGTCCAGGGCCAGGGCGGTGTCGACGACGCGCTTGATGTTCGCCGGCGTCAGACCGAGCGCGGTCACGGTCTCTTCGTACTGGTCGGCGAGCCGCTTCGTCTGCGCGGTGACGTTCTGCTCGGGCGCCACCTCGCCGCCGGTGCGGCGGCCCTTGATCGGCTTGGGCCTGGCGTGCTCGATGTCGACCGGTGCGGTGTCGCCCGTCATGCGGCGCTGGACGGCGTCGGCGAGGACGGCGTTGACGGAGCCGAGGTCGTGCTCCATGCGCGCGACCTTCTTGGCCACGCGGGAGAGGAACTCCAGGTCGGCCTCGTAGGAGCCGGCCTGGGCCTGCTGCCAGCCGGCGCCGATGAAGTGGGTGATCTCGGGGTCGTTCTTCTGGCCCCAGCGGTCGATGCGGCCGATGCGCTGTTCGAGCTTGTTGGGGTTGAAGGGGATGTCGTAGTTGATCAGGCGGTGGCAGTGGTTCTGGAGGTCGATGCCCTCGCCGGCGGCGTCGGTGGCCAGGAGGATGCGGACCCTGCCCTCCTCGCGGGACGGGTCGGCCTGGAAGCCGAGGCGGATGCGCTCGCGGTCCGCGGCCGACAGGCCGCCGTGCAGGCGCTCGACCCGGCCGCCGTCGGTGAGCTGCTCCTGCTGGAGGAGGTCGTGCAGCCACTCCTGTGTGTCGCGGTACTCGGTGAACACCACGACGCGTTCGTTGGTCCACCGCTTGCCGTCGGGGCGGCAGATGGCCTTGAGCTCGCGGATCAGGGCCTCCGCCTTGGAGTCGGGTGCCGCCTCGTGGGTGAGGGCCCAGCGCTCCATCTGCTGGAGCAGGCCCAGTTCCCGGCCGTCCTCCGCCGGCGTGAGCGAGGTGGAGCGGGTCAGCGCGTCGTCCTCGGCATCGACCAGGCCGGTGTCGTCGAGGTCGGCGACAAGGTCGGCGAACTCCTCCAGCCACTCGGGGACTTCGGCCGCGGCCGAGCGGCCCCGTGCGGGGCCGGTGTCCTCCAGGTGGGACAGGTAGACCTGGACGGTGTGCAGGAAGGCCGCCGGGGAGGAGAACAGACGCTTCTTCAGCAGCAGGGTCACCAGGTCGGCGGCGCGGCGCCCGCCCCGGGCCTGAGGCGTCAGCTTCTTGCGGCGCAGCTCGGCGAACTCGCCGAGCAGACCGTGGATCTCGCGCTCCTGCGGGGTGTACTCGACCGGGAGTTCGCGGGTCCTGCGGGTACGGAAGCGGGGCGTGCCGTCCGCGTTGGTCACCGTCGACTTCAGGCGGCGTACGACGGTGTCCTTGAGCGCTTCCTTGTCGGGGTCGACTCCGCGTGCGAACCGCTGGTCGTCGATCAGTTCCAGGAGCGCCGTGTAGGACTCGGGGTAGCCGTTGTGCGGGGTGGCCGAGAGGAACAGGCGGTGCTCGAAGTGCGGGACGAGCCGCCGGATCAGCTTGGTCTGCTGGGAGTCGACGGCGTACACCTGCTTGGGCGCGGCGGGCGCCACGTGGTGGGCCTCGTCGAGGACGAGCAGGTCGAAGAAGCGCTTGTGCTCGCCGTCGGGGCTCTCCTCGGGGGCGCCGATGACCTCGTCGAGGAGGCGCTGGGCCTTCTGGCCGCGCAGCCAGGGCAGGGAGACGATGGTGAGCGGGTGGACGCGGAAGGGGTTCGCCGCCGTGCCGTGGGTGCGGCGCAGGCGGGCGCAGTGCTCGGAGTCGACGATGGTGAACTCCAGGCCGAACTTCTCGGCCATCTCGTCACGCCACTTGAGGGTGAGGCCGGCCGGGCAGACGACCATGACGCGGCGGGCCCGTCCGCGCAGCAGCAGCTCCTGGACGACGAGGCCGGCCTCGATGGTCTTGCCGAGGCCGACGTCGTCGGCGAGGAGGAGGTTGACGCGGGGTGCGCCCACGGCGCGGGAGACCGGCTCCAGCTGGTACGGCTCGACGGCGACGCCGGAGCGGAAGGGGGCCTGGAGCGTTTTCGCGTCAGCGGAGGCCACGGCGGACCAGCGCACGGCGTCGAGGAACGCGGCCAGGCGGTTCGGGGGGTCGTAGGTGCCGGTGGAGGCGTCGGGGAGCGAGCCGGCGGGCAGCACCCGGCGGCCGGGCTCGACCTCCCAGATCACGGAGAGGGTGTCACCGAAGCGGCCGTCCGCCACGGACTGGAGGTGGACCAGGGTGGCCGGGCGGCGGTTGTCGTGGCCGTCTGGGGCGGGCGGGGACGGCTCGACACGGGCGACCACCCAGGACTGCCCGCGCACCTCGACCAGGTTGCCTTCTTCGGGGAGTCTCTCCGTTCCGGTCCGCTTGGTCTCGCGCTGCGCTGCTGGCGTCATGGGTGCTGTTCCCCTCGCTGTTCTCCGCCGCCGTCCGTAGACAGTTTCCTGTCTCCCCTCCGGAACGACGTGACCGCAGGCTAACACGACGTGTTCACTGTGAACAGAGATTACAAAAGTTCGCTCGGGCGCCGGCTCAGGCCATACGGCGCAGCCGCTCCAGAAGTGCCCGGCTGCGCCCTGGCCCGCCGTCCCTGGCGGACAGGACGCGGTCCTCTTCGTCTGCGAGGCGACGCAGCAGCTCCTCGGCGGCATGCCGCTCGCCGGTGCGAACCAGCAGAACGGCTATCTCATAGCGGGTATCGATCACCGCGGGGTGTCCCGGCCCGAGCAGGCTGCGCTGCTCCGCGAGGACCGACCTCAGTTCGTCCAGGGCCTCACGGGTGCGTCCGAGCGCGCCGATGCACAGGGCGGCTCCGGCCCGGGCGGTGAGGGCGCTCGCGCGGTCGAGGCCGCCGTTGGCCAACAGCTCCTGGTACTCCTCCAGGGCGCGGGCCGGACGGCCCGCTCGGCGCAGGGCCTCGATCTCGGACAGCCGGGGATGGGCGGGGATCTCCTCGGCGACGGGAGCCGGCCCGGGCGCCCATGCGGCGAGCAGGGCGGCCACTTCCGCGGCGGAGGCGGGCCGGTCCTCGGGCTTCTTCTCCAGCAGCCGCTCGACCAGCGCCCGCAGGCCGTCCGGGACATTGGGGCGGCGGTCGGTGAGCGGCGGGACGGGCTCGTTGGCGTGCCGGTGGTACAGCATGAAAGGGCTGCCGTCGGTGAACGGCGGTGCTCCGGTGAGCAACTCGTACAGGACACAGCCCAGCGAATAGAGGTCACTGGCGGGCACGGTCCGGCCGACGGCCTGTTCGGGCGCCATATAGACGACGGTGCCGGGGGTGGCGTTGGAGGCGGTGAAGCGGGTTTCCCCGGGGTGGGGCTCCAGCGCGGCGGCGACTCCGAAGTCGAGGACCTTGATCGCACCTTCAGGCGTGATCATCAGGTTGGACGGTTTGAGGTCACGGTGCACCACGCCCTGGCCGTGGGCGTAGGACAGCACCTCGGCCGTGCGGCGGGCGACGTCCGCGGCCTGCTCGACGGGGAGCGGGCCGCCGTTCTTGAGGACCAGGTCCAGTGCGCGCCCCGGAACCAGGTCCATGACCAGGTACAGCTCGCCCTCATGGGTGCCGTGGTCGTGAACAGCGGGGATACCGGCGTGGCGCAGGCGGCTGGTCAGGCGGACCTCACGCAGGAAACGGCGTTCCAGTGTGGTGAGTTCGGGCCCGCGGTCGCGGCGTGCGAGTACCTTGACGGCGACCTCTCGATGGTGGTCGCGGTCATGGGCCGCCCAGACGACCCCCATGCCGCCCCGGCCCAGCTCGCGCGTGAGCTCGTACCGTCCAAGGCTTCGCCGCATCGCGCCCCGCCCCCACTTCCAGCGCCCGCCGCGCCCGCCACCTCATGACGGCCGGGAACGCACGCCGCCCGGCCGACGAGAGCATTTTGTCACCGGCGCGGCACGCCTGTGCCCCATGTGGCCAGAAAGGTGGGTGTTGCAAGCACCTCTCAGCTCCGCCCCGGATCGCACCGGAGGGCTTCACAGGGGCAACGGCCCTTGCGGGACGAGGAAGGGGCGACAGGGGTCCTCGGGCACAGTACGCCTGACTGCCAGCTCGGGGCGCGAGTGCGGCAGGTGGGGCGCCAGGGCCGCGTACACCTCTGCCGCGGAGGAGGGGCGGTAGTCCGGCTGCTTGGCGAGCAGGGCCGTGATCAGGTCCTGGAGGTCGTCGGGCACCTCGACCCCCGCGTCGGCGACGAGAGGCGGGGGTGTGGCGAGATGGTGTGACGCGAGGAGCGCCGGCTGATGGGTCGGGAAGGGAGGCGTCCCTGTGAGCATGTGGTGCAGCAGGCATCCCACGGCGTACAGGTCACTGCGGCCGTCGAGCCGGCCCCGGCCCTCCAGGAGCTCGGGAGAGGCACAGAAGAGGTTGCCGACTCCCTCGCCGGTCGCCGTGAGACGCGGGTCCGCGTCACTGAGCAGCTTGACGAGCCCGAAGTCCAGGATCTTCACGATCCCGTCGCGCCGGATCATGATGTTCTGCGTCTTCAGGTCCCGGTGGACGAAACCGGCCTCATGGACCGCGGACAGTCCCGCGCAGATCTGTGCGCCGACGGAGGCCGCGGAGGGGACGTCGAACCGCCCGTCGTCGTACTGGTCGAAGAGGTACTCGAGGGTGGTGCCCTCGATCAGTTCCATCACCAGGCAATAGGTGTCGTCCGTGAGCGACGCGTCGAAAACGGTGGCGACGTTGGCATGGTTCAGCCGTGCGGCCGCCCTCGTCTCACGGTGGAAGCGCGCCAGGGCCGCGTCGCGGCCGCTCGGCACGGCCAGCAGCTCGGTGGCGACGGTCTTCACCGCGACGGGCCGGTCGAGGGGCAGGTCGACACCCCGCCACACCTGCCCCATCACACCTCGGCCCAGGACCGACTCCAGCCGATAACGGTCGCAGAGCACCATTCCCGGCGCTGGAGTCGGCATCTTCCTTGACCTCCACATTCTCTGCACATCACGGCGGAACGAGGACTCTGTGAACAAAGTCAATAAGCGTAGTAGCCTCTCATTACTACGGCAGCTGGGACGCCGACCTGCCCAGCCGGCCAAGTACCTCGGAGACTGATCGATGACTAGCCCGGACGTCGTACCCGTCAGCCTGGCCGAGATCGCCCGGATCGCCGGCGTCGGGCGAGCCGCAGTGAGCAACTGGCGGCGCCGCCACGATTCCTTCCCCGCCCGTATCGGGGGCACCGACGTCAGCCCGCAGTTCTCCCTCGCCGAGGTCGAGCAGTGGCTTCGGGACAACGGCAAGCTCGACGACATCGGCCGCAAGGAGCTCATCTGGCCGCGTTTCGAGGCACTCGGCAGCCGTAACGAATCGGGGCTGGCCGTGGCCGAGGCGGCCCGCCGTATGCGTTCCCCCGGGGCCCGGATCACTCATCCGGAACTGTCCGCGCAGGCTCGTGAACTGGTGTCCGAGGCGGGGAGGCTGGGACGGGAGGAGGGTCCGCGCGAGACCTTCGAGTTCTTGCTGCAACGGTGGCTGGAGACCCATGTCCGGCAGCTCAGCACCACGCCACCGCCCCTCGCCGCACTGATGGTCCGGATCGCCCTCGCAGTCCGTCTCGGTTCCGAGGACGGCGGACTGACAGTCCTCGATCCGGCCTGCGGCACGGGACACCTGGCTGCCGCGGCCGCGCAGGAGTACGACGGCACGGGACTCGAACTGCTCGCGTGCGAGCGGGACGAGGCACTTGCCGCGCTGGCCTCCGCCCGGCTCGGCTTCCTCACGGCGGACCGTGACATCCGTACGCGGATCGTCATGGCCGACTCGCTGCGCGACGACCCCTTCGGCGGCACGCAAGCAGACATCGCGGTGTGCAATCCGCCCTTCAACGAGCGGGACTGGGGATACGAGGAACTCGCCACCGACCAGCGCTGGACCCATGGGCTCCCTCCCCGGACCGAGCCCGAGCTCGCCTGGGTGCAGCACCTCCTCGCTCACCTCAGGCCCGGCGGTGCCGCCGTGGTCCTCCTTCCCCCGGCCGTCGCGTCACGCAAGGCGGGCCGCCGCATCCGGGGCTCCCTGCTGCGTACCGGGGCGCTACGGGCCGTTGTGTCGCTGCCCCCGGGCAGCGCGCAGCCGCACAGCGTGTCCCTGCAGTTGTGGATCCTCAGAGCGGCGGCGGACGGCCCGACGGCCGCTCCCCCGAGCCAGGACGCGCTCCTGGTGGACGCCACACGCTTCGCACGGCCGGGGACACGCGAGCCGAGCCCGGACTGGGATGCTCTCGGTTCGTTCGTCCTCGCCGCACTGGCGACCCTCGACGACCCCGACAAGGAGCCCCCGGAGGGAGCCGCTCGTGTTCCCCTGCTCGACCTCCTGGACGACGTGGTGGATGTCACCCCGGGGCGTCATACCGCCTCCATGCCGGAGTCGTGCCCGAAGAAACTCGCGGCGCGATGGGGTGAGTTCACATCGCTGCTGACCGATCTCGCGGATCAGGCACGGCATCTGTCCGCTCTCGACGTCGAGACCGGCACCCAGCAGGCCATGACGACCCTTGGAGACCTGGTCAAGGCGGGCGCGCTGACGCTGCGGGCCGGCCAGCAGCCCCCGGAGTCGACGGCGCCGATCCGTGGCGCCACCGTGCCGTTCCTCACCGTCGCCGACCTCCTGCACGACGGCACGCCGGGCCAGGTCCTGCCCACCGAATCGGCGCAGGCCGTCGCCGAGGAAGGTGACGTCGTGGTCGCCGGAGTGATCCGGGCGTTCCGGGCCTGGGTGCACCAGGGGCCGCCGATGGCCGTCGGCCCGCAGCTCTACGTCCTGCGGGTGGACCCGGAGAAGCTGGACGCCCACTTCCTCGCCGGTTGCCTGCGCGCGCCGGCCAACGGGCGCCAGGCGGGCACCCATGCTTCCAGCTCGTCCCGGGTCGACATCCGGCGTCTCCAAGTCCTCCAGCTTCCCCTGGAGAAGCAGGTGGCGTATGCGGAGACGTTCCGCCGCCTCAGCGCATTCGAGGCACTGCTCACCACGGCCGACGGTCTGGGCAAGGCACTGGCGGGCGACGTGAACGACCATGTGGCAGCCGGAGGCCTGACCGCCTGACGTGGCGGTGTTCAGCCGCAGATCGAGACTGCAGCGCTCACCGGACGCGTTCGCCGCTTGTGCGATCGGGGCAGTCACGGGCCGCGACGCTCGAACAACGGCATCGCCGACGCGGTGCGCCGACTCCATGGTCACTTATCGTGCATACCGTCGCATTCATCACCGAAGCAGACGGGAGCGGTCGTGGCAGCCGAGCGACGGTCCTTGGCACCGCTGCTCGCGGTGTGCGCCGGGTACTTCATGGTGATCCTGGATGTGACGATCATCAATGTCGCCGTGCCGGTGATCGGCAGCGAGCTGTCGGCCTCGCTCACCGGCATCCAGTGGATCACCGACGGGTACACCCTGGTGTTCGCCGGCTTCCTGCTCACCGGGGGCGTGCTGGGCGACCGGTGGGGCAACCGGCGGGTCTTCTGTGCGGGCGTGGCGGTGTTCACGGTGTCGTCGGCCGCGTGCGCGCTCGCGCCGGACGCCCCCGTCCTGGTGGTGGCCCGGCTGGTGGAGGGGTTCGGCGCGGCGCTGATCGTGCCGGGTTCCCTGGCCCTCCTCCAGCAGACCTATCCGGAGCGGGACGAACGCTCCCGGGCCTTCGGGGTGTGGGGTTCGATGGCGGGCATCGCGGCCTCCGCCGGACCCCTGCTGGGCGGCGTTCTCGTCTCCACGCTGGGCTGGCGCTGGGTGTTCCTCATCAACCTGCCCGTCGGTGCCGCCTGTCTGATGCTGACGATGCGATACGTGGAGCGCTCGCCCCGGCTGCCCGGCCGGCGCCTGGACTGGCCGGCGCAGTGTGCGGTCGTGGCGGCGGTGGCGCTGCTGGTCTCGGCGCTCAACGAGGCCGGACGCCGTGGCTGGGCCGATGAGGCGGTCCTGGCCGGCCTGGGCCTCGCCGCTGTGGCGACCGCCGCGTTCGCGGTGCGTGAGCGGCTGGCCCGGTCCCCCGTCCTTCCGCTGAGCCTGCTGCGCTCGCGTGCGATGAGCGGCGGAGCCGCCATCGGGTTGCTGTTCAACTTCGCGTTCTACGGCATGGTGTTCGCCGCCAGCCTCGACTTCCAGCATCAGCGGGGGTACAGCGCCCTGAGCACCGGGCTGGCGCTGTTCCCGGCGGTGGCGATGACGATGTTCGCCTCGGTCCTGTCCGGGCGGTTGAGCCGGCGAACCGGGGACCGGCCGCTGGTGGTCTCCGGCATGCTGCTCGCCTTCCTGGGACTGGCCGTCTGGGCGGCAGGCGGATCCACGCTGGCGTATCCGCTGCTGGTGGCTCCGATGATGGCGGCGGGCTTCGGTACGTCCTTCGCCCTCACCGGCTCGACCGCCACGGTGATGGGCGCCGCGCCCGGCAGCCGCTCCGGAACCGCCTCCGCCTTCTTCAACACCACCCGGCAGGTCGGCAGTGCCATGGGCGTCGCGGTCGGTGGCAGCCTGCTCGCCTCCGCCACCGTCTACGACACCGGGCTGCGCACCGCCATGGCCGCCTTCGCCCTCGCCTATCTCACCGCCGCGGGCCTCTCATGGCTGTGCGTGCCGGTGAAGGCCGAACGGACGTAGGTGCCGGGGGCGAGACGTCATGGCTGGATACAGACATCTGGATGCAGACATCTGGATGCAGACATGACGTCTCGATAAGAGTCGCCGCCTGCCGGTCAGAGACCCCGCTCTGTCGCAAAGTTCACCGGAAGTGCGGTCAGGCCCCGGGCCCGGACGCTGCGCCTCCAGTGCGGTGTCTCGTCGGCCGACTCGAGCAAGGTGAAGCGTTCCGTCACGCCGCCGATCGTCACGTCCTCGGTGGGGAACCGGCGGATCACAGCAGGGCCGGGCCCTCGAAGCGGGCCAGTTCCTCAGGTCCCGTCGGACCCCATCGGTGCTGGTGGCCCGGTTTCCGGTAGGGCCGATCGGCCTGCATTTCGGGGGCCGTTCGGCCCTGGGTCTCGACCCCGTCGGCCCGTGTGCGTCCGTGCCGGGCCCGGGCATGATCATGCACGCTCGTGGACGGCCCGTCCTCACCGGCAAGTGCCGTCCGCGGGAAGGTGCGGCGCGCTGCCGGGGGGGGACCGCCCGAGGGCGACGGGGAGAAAGGACGGCCGGGAGTGATCGCTGTTGTGGGACATCCCGATCTCACCGTGTCGACGCTCGCATTGCTGGAGCAGGAGCTGTGCTCCCGGCTGGCCGGCTTCGCCGAGGCGGGGCGGAAGGGACTGGTCCGCGTCGGCAAGGGGCTGCCCGTGGCGTTCGGCAGGGCTACTTCACCGACGTCGACCAGCGGTCCATCGCGCTGGACCTGAAGAGGACGAAGGACGGCGTGACCGTCACCGTCCCGAAGAACCGTAATCTGGTCCACTCCGGCTGGTACATGCTGTTCGTGGTGGACGACAAGGGGACACCGAGCAAGGCGCAGTGGGTCAAGGTGCCCTGAGGCACGGCCCCACGGACGAAAGGGGAGGTTCCGGTTGCCGGGGCCTCCCCTGTCTTGTCGGACGGGTGATCAGTATGCGCGGTGCGGATCGCTGCATCAGGATGAGTGTGTGAACAGCCCCACGGAACACGTGGCCGCCGTGGGCCGGTTGTGGTGCGGGCCGTCGATCGAGGGGCCCTGCTACTCGTCGGAGGGCGGTCCGCGGGCCGCCGGGTGAGTCGGTCTGCTACCGCGGGCGGCGCGTATCGTCGGCTGCACCACGGCCGGCCGTGCGCGTGTGCGCGATCGCGAGGGTGAGGAACAGGCCCACGACCGCGGCGGGAACGGCGGCGGCCGCCAGCCAGTCCGTGCCGTTCCCGGGCCCGGCGGCCACCCTGAGGATCGCGGTGGCCGAACCGGCGGCCAGTCCGGCGCCGAGGAGGACGGCGACGACGGTCCGGGAGGGACGCGCGCCGGGCCGGGGCACCTGCCGGCTCAGCTCTGCCCAGTGGCGGGCGGCCTCGCGCATCTCGCGTCGCCGCTGCACGGCTGCACCCACCCGGAGGGCGGCCGTGAGGGCGGCGCCGGCGACGGCCGCGGCGGACGGTATCCACCACGCCTCGGCCACCAGCAGCAGCACGGCGACGATCCCGGCCGTGCTCCAGCCGCTGAGGCAGGCGGCCGCGGCGGCGCGGCGGGAGACCGGGCGGTCGGCCCTCGCGCGCAGGTCGGCGAGGGCCGGCACGTACCAGACGCAGCCGGATGCGGTCACCGCCGCGAGTCCCAGGGCGACGACGGCTTGGGACATGGCCTACCTCGCCGCCTCGAGCTGAGCGATCTCAGGGTGGTGCAGGTCGAAGGCCGGGGACTCGGAGCGGATGCGGGGCAGGCTGGTGAAGTTGTGCCGCGGCGGCGGGCAGGAGGTCGCCCACTCCAGGGAGCGGCCGTAGCCCCACGGGTCGTCCACGCCGACCGGCTTGCCGTACTTGGCCGTCTTCCAGACGTTGTAGAAGAACGGCAGCAGCGACATGCCGAGCAGGAACGAACCGATGGAGGAGAGGGTGTTGAGGGCCGTGAAGCCGTCGGCGGCGAGGTAGTCGGCGTACCGGCGGGGCATGCCCTCGGCGCCGAGCCAGTGCTGGACCAGGAAGGTGAGGTGGAAGCCCGCCGTGAGCGTCCAGAAGGTGATCCTGCCGAGGCGCTCGTCGAGCATCTTGCCGGTGAACTTGGGCCACCAGAAGTGGAATCCGGCGAACATCGCGTACACGACCGTGCCGAAGAGCGTGTAGTGGAAGTGCGCCACCACGAAGTAGGTGTCGGAGACGTGGAAGTCGAGCGGCGGGGAGGCCAGGATGACGCCGGTGAGGCCGCCGAAGGTGAAGGTGATGAGGAAGCCGGTCGCCCACAGCATCGGCGTCTCGAAGGAGAGGCTGCCCTTCCACATGGTGCCGATCCAGTTGAAGAACTTCACGCCGGTCGGGACCGCGATCAGGAAGGTCATGAAGGAGAAGAACGGCAGCAGCACACCGCCGGTGACGTACATGTGGTGGGCCCACACCGTCACGGACAGGCCCGCGATCGCGATGGTCGCGCCGATCAGGCCCATGTAGCCGAACATCGGCTTGCGCGAGAAGACCGGGACGACCTCGCTGATGATGCCGAAGAACGGCAGGGCCAGGATGTACACCTCGGGGTGGCCGAAGAACCAGAACAGGTGCTGCCACAGCAGCGCTCCGCCGTTGGCCGAGTCGAAGATGTGCGAGCCGAACCTGCGGTCCGCCTCCAGCGCGAAGAGCGCGGCGGCCAGCACGGGGAACACCATGAGCACCAGCAGGGCGGTCAGCAGCACGTTCCAGGTGAAGATCGGCATGCGGAACATCGTCATGCCCGGCGCGCGCATGCAGATGATCGTGGTGATGAAGTTGACCGCACCGGCGATCGACCCGAAGCCGGAGAGCGCCACGCCCATGATCCACAGGTCGGCGCCGACGCCGGGCGAGTAGACGGAGTTGGACAGCGGTGTGTACAGGAACCAGCCGAAGTCGGCGGCCCCGCCCGGCGTGAGGAAGCCGGCCGCCGCGATCAGCGAGCCGAACAGGAACAGCCAGAAGGCGAGCATGTTCAGCCGCGGGAAGGCCACGTCGGGCGCGCCGATCTGCAGCGGCATCAGCCAGTTGGCGAAACCGGTGAACAGTGGCATGGCGAACAGCAGCAGCATGACCGAGCCGTGCATGGTGAAGGCCTGGTTGAACTGCTCGTTCGACATGATCTGTGTACCCGGGCGGGCCAGTTCGGCACGCATCATCAGCGCCATCACGCCGCCGATGATGAAGAAGACGAAGGCCGAGACCAGGTACATCGTCCCGATCTTCTTGTGGTCGGTGGTGGTCAGCCAGTCCACCCACGACGGCCTGGCCGCCGTGTGCTCCGTCCGTGGGGCCGGCTCCCCGGCCGCCGGGTCCACCGCCTTCGTCCGCGGGGTACCCACCTGTTGTATCCGTGCCTCGTCCACCGGACGGCGTCCTCCCTGTGTGCTCATGTCGCTGAGAGCCGGGAAGAGCCGGGAACGTGGGAGACCCGGACGGGGGGCCTTCCCGGCCCGCCACATGATCGGCGCAGGGGTACCCGGTCCCGATAGGGTCGAACGGTCCCTGTCAGGGCCCGGTGGGCAGGACCAACGGCCCCTTTTCGCGCGGCGGTCGCTCCGGTGCCGGTCCTTAAGGCGGCGGACGTCGGCCGATTGCTGGGCCACCGGCGCCACGGCGGCCGCGGCGGGATGCGTGCTCCTCGGGGTCCTGCTGGGCATGGCGAAGCTCACCGACGGCTTCCCCGTCGTCGGTGAGGAGAGGCAACAGGCGGGCGGGGCCGCCTCGTCCACCGCCCCGCCGGCTCAGGGGCCGGGGCAGGAGACGCCCGCCGCGCCCAGCTCGCCGCCGGCGGCCGCCGCGCCCTCCCCGCCGGCCGAGCCGACGCCGTCCGAGTCGGGCGGCGCCCTGCCGGAGCCGTCGAGGACCGGCGGCGCCCTGCCGGAGCAGAGCGCCGGGTACGCCGACGACGACCCCTATGACGACGAGGAAGAGGACGATGACGATGACGACGGCAGGGACCGCGATGAGGAGGAGGGCGACAAGTACTAGGAGCCGGGGCGTCGGTCCTGCCGCTCCCCTGCCCGCCGGCGCCCGGTCGCCTCACACGGTGAGACCGGTTGCCTCACACGGTTACAGGTGCCCTCACCCGGTGAGATCGGGCTCCCGGTCGACGACGTCCTCCGGTTCGGGGTCGGCGTTCTCGCCGAGGAAGCCGCCGGACTGGTGCTGCCACAGCCGGGCGTAGGTGCCGTGCGCGGCGAGGAGTTCCTCGTGGGGGCCCTGTTCGACGACCTTGCCGCGGTCCAGGACGACCAGGCGGTCCATGCCGGCGACGGTGCTCAGCCGGTGGGCGACGACGAGCGCGGTGCGCCCCTCCATCAGCCGCCACAGGGCGTCCTGTACCAGGATCTCGCTCTCCGAGTCCAGCGCACTGGTCGCCTCGTCGAGCAGCAGGATCGGGGCGTCGCGCAGCACCGCCCGGGCGAGGGCCACGCGTTGGCGCTGGCCGCCGGAGAGCTTCACGCCCCGCTCCCCCACCAGGGTGGCGAAGCCGTCGGGGAGCTGGTCGGCGAACTCGGTGACATGGGCGGCGGCTGCCGACAGTCCAGGCATTTACCGTGGACTGCGGATATCAGGACATCCCAGGTGTGCGATTCGTCAACTTCCGTGCCGCGTACGGACGTTCGGCGAGCCCGCCCTGCGGGCTACACCTCCGGCGTCAGGCTCTGCTCCGCCCAGATGACCTTGCCGGTCGAGGTGTACCGGGTGCCCCAGCGGCGGGAGAGCTGGGCCACGATGAGCAGGCCGCGCCCTCCCTCGTCGGTGGTGCGTGCGTGCCGCAGCCGGGGTGAGGTGCTGCTGGCGTCGGACACCTCGACGATCAGGCTGCGGTCGCGGATCAGGCGCAGCGAGCCCGGCATGGCCGCGTGCCGGATGGCGTTGGTGACCAGTTCGCTGACGATGAGTTCCGTGGTGAACGCCAGATGGTCCAGGCCCCAGTCCGCCAGCTGCCGCACGGCGGCGTTGCGGGCGTCGGCGACCCCGGCCGGGTCGTCGGGCAGTTCCCAGGAGACGACCTGATCGGGTGTCAGGACGCGGGTGCGGGCGAGCAGCAGCGCGGCGTCGTCGGGCGGCGGCGCAGGCAGCAGTGCGTCGACGACGCCGCGGCCGATCTCCTCCAGGGTGGGGCGGGGCACGGCGAGCGCCTCGCCGAGGCGGGCGATCCCGGCGTCGATGTCGCGGTCGAAGGTCTCCACCAGGCCGTCGGTGTAGAAGGCGATGAGGCTGCCCTCGGCCAGCTCCACCTCGGCGGACTCGAAGGGCAGGTAGCCGAGGCCGAGCGGCGGACCGGCCGGCAGGTCCAGGACCTCGGGGCGTCCGTCGGCGCCGACGACCACCGGTGGCAGGTGCCCGGCCCGCGCCAGGGTGCACCGGCCGCTGACCGGGTCGTACACGGCGTACAGGCAGGTGGCGCCGAGGAAGGCGGCGCCGGTGGCGATCTCCTCGGTGGCCGTCTGTTCCCGGTCGCCGTCGGGGTGCATCAGGCCGATGACCAGGTCGTCGAGGTGGGCGAGGAGTTCGTCCGGGGAGAGGTCCAGGTTGGCGAGGGTGCGTACCGCGGTGCGCAGCCGGCCCATGGTGGCGGCGGCGTTCATGCCGTGGCCGACGACGTCGCCGACCACCAGGGCGACCCGGGCGCCGGACAGCGGGATCACGTCGAACCAGTCGCCGCCGACCCCGCTGGGCGCGTCGGCCGGCTGGTACCAGGAGGCGACCTGCAGGGCGGAGCCGCCCGCCAGCGCCTGCGGCAGCAGAGCGCGCTGCATGGCGCGGGCGGCGGTGCGCTCCCGGGTGTAGCGGCGGGCGTTGTCGACGCAGAGCGCGGCGCGGGAGACGATCTCCTCGGCGAGCCGCACATCGTCGTCGCCGAAGGGGCCGAGGCGCGCGTAGCGGGCGAAGGTGGCGACGCCCAGGGTGACGCCGCGCGCCCGCAGCGGGACCACCATCAGCGAGCGGAAGTCGGAGCGCAGGATGGAGGCGCCCAGCGACTCGTCCTCGGTCACCCACGGGCTGACGGAGCGGTCCAGGGTGCGCTCCACCAGGGTTCTGCTCTCCCGCAGGCACAGGGTCACCGGCGAGGAGGGGGCCCGCCAGACCGCCTCCCCCACCTCCAGGCTCGCCTCGGGGCAGCCCGGGCGCACCGACTGCTGCCCCGCCCGGCGGATGACCGGGGCCAGGCCGACCGGGCCGGGGGCGGGCTCCTCGCCGCGCATCACGGAGTCCAGCAGGTCGACGGCGACGAAGTCAGCCATGCGCGGCACGGCGACCTCGGCCAGTTCCTGGGCGGTCCGGGTGACGTCCAGGGTGCTGCCGATGCGGGCGCCGGCGTCGTTGAGCAGGGCCAGACGTTCCTGGGCGCGTCGGCGCTCGGTGACGTCGAGGACCATGTACAGGATGCCGACAGTGCGGCCGCGGCGGTCCTTCATCCCGAAGAACGACACCGAGAGCGCCCGCCCGGGGCCGGGGCTGTTCTCGGTGCTGCGGAACTCGTAGTCCATCACCGGTTCGCCGGTGCGCAGGACCGTGCGCATCCGTTCCTCGAAGGGCTCGGCCTCCTCCGGCGGCAGCACCTCCCGCACCGCCCGGCCGAGCCGCTGCTCGCGGGGGATCGTGCGGTCCAGCGGCTCGTTCACCCAGACGTAGCGCAGGTCGGTGTCGAGGACGGCCATGCCCACCGGGGCGTGGGTGAGGAACGGGGTGACCATCAGCTGGCCACCGCCCGGCATCTGCCAGAAGGCACGTTTCGGCGGCCGGCCCACGTACCGGCCGAAGAGCAGGGCGGCGCCGGTGGCCATCAGCACCCCCGGCACCATCTCGTAGATGCCGGACTCCAGCGGCCCGAGCAGCGGGTTGATCCACTTCCAGGTCAGCACCGTGGTGGCACCGGCCACTATCCCGGCGATCGCGCCCGCCCAGGTCATGCGCGGCCAGTAGAGGGACAGCACGACGACCGGCCCGAAGGCGGCGCCGAACCCGGCCCAGGCGTAGGCGACGATGCTGAGGATCCCGTCGCCGCGCAGCGCGATCGCCAGGGCCACCGCGATCACCGCGACGACGGCGGCGCGCCCGATCCACACCAGCGCGGTGTCGGAGGCGCGCCGGTTGAGGAACGCCCGGTAGAAGTCCTCGGTGAGGGCGACGGACGACACGAGCAGCTGGCTGTCCGCGGTGGAGATGATGGCGGCGAGGACGGCGATCAGCATGATCCCGGCGACCCAGGGGTCGAGCAGGGCATGCGTCAGCGCGATGTAGACGGTCTCGGGGTCGGACAGGGGTGTGCCGATCTCCCCGATGCCGGCGAGGCCCACGATGGTGGCGCCCACGAGGACGACGATCACCCAGCCGGTGCCGATCCGGCGGGCGGCGGGGACGTCCTGGCTGCTGCGGATGCCCATGAAGCGGGCCAGGATGTGCGGCTGGCCGAAGTAGCCGAGCCCCCAGGCGAGCAGCGACACGATCGCCACGGCGCCGAGGCTCCCGCTGGACATCCACTCGCCGCCCTCGTAGATCACCAGGTTGCCGGGCTCGCGCAGGCCCCGGTTCTTGCTGTCCAGGATGTCGCCCAGGGAGGTGAAGCCGCCCAGGGAGGCGAGGGCGACCGCGGGGACCACGACGAGCGCGAGGAACATCAGCGCGGCCTGCATGACGTGGGTCATGCTCACCGCGAGAAAGCCGCCCAGGCCGGAGTAGACGACGATCAGCAGAGCCGTCAGCGTGGCGCCCGCCTCGAAGGGCAGATCGAAGATCGTCTCGAACAGCAATCCGCCCGCCACCAGGCCGGAGCCGACGTAGACGGTGAAGAAGACCAGCGTGACCGCCGCGGAGACCAGCCGGAGCATCCGGGTGCGGTCCTCGAACCGCTCCTCCAGATACGCCGAAAGGCTCACGGCGTCCTCGGCGTGCTCCGTGTAGGTGCGCAGCCGTGGCGCGACGATCAGCCAGTTCAGGTAGGTGCCGATGGCCAGTCCGACGGCGATCCACACGTACCCGATGCCGGCCGCGTAGACGGCTCCGGGGAGGGCCAGGAACAGCCAGCCGGACATGTCGCTGGCCCCGGCGGACAGACCGGCGACGAGCGGGCGGAGCTTGCGCCCGCCGAGCGCGAAGTCGGTGAAGCGGCGCGTGCGGGTGTACGCCCAGACACCTGTGGCGACCAAGGCGACCGCGTACAGGACGAACGTGGTCACGATGGGCGCGCTCAACTCGAACATATGGTCCTCGCCCGCGAGGGTCGCGTTCAGCGTGGCGGCAGCCGGCCGCCCGACAGCGTCACGCCTTGGCGACAAATGTACAGATTGCAGGCGAGTGTTTCGCGTGCTGAGCACATCTGTGCGCTCCCCCGCGCCTGCGGCGCGCTACGCCGCGCGACGCGGATGTGGGCGGTGTGTCTGGGGCCTGCGGCGGACCGGCCAGTCGGCGGGCGGGTGCAGTGGGAACGGGCCATGGCGGAGCGCTTGGCAGGCGCCAGCGGGCTGCGGCGGATGGACCGGGGTGGCGGCAGCGGGCTGCGGCGGACGGAGGGGGGCGGCGGCAGCGGGACACGGCGGAGCCATGCGCGGGCGGCAGCGGTCCCGGGCGGATAGGCGGATAGACGGCGACAGCGGGCCTCCGGAAGCGGCCCGAGCGCTGGAAGGCCGAAGACTCGGGGCCGCGGCAGCGCCCGCCCGCGGCAGCGGTCCGCCGCGACAGCGGGTCCGCCGCGCCGTGCGTGCGGCAGCGATCGCCCGCGCAATGCGTGCCGCCGGGCCGCCGAGTCAGGGGCCCGAGGGTGGTGAAGCGCGGCGGCTACGAGCCCGGCGTGGCCGATCGGGTGTGTGGGGCCGTGCCGAGGAGTTCGGCCAGGCCCTGGCGGGTGGCGGCTATCAGGACGCGGTCCTGGGCGTGCAGGACATAGCCGGGGTGTGGGTTCCAGATGAGGCCGCCGGTGTTGTCGGCGTCGTCGTCGGCCGGGGTGGCGGCGAGGTCGGCGCGGCGTTCGTCGGGGTCGGCCGGGTCGAGGGCCAGGACGCGCCAGGAGCCGGGGCGGAACGTCTCGGCGATGGTGCGGCCCGCCAGCTGCGGGGTGTCCGAGACCTCCAGGGCGGCGAAGACCAGCACGCGCCGTTCGACCGGGATGGCGCCCAGGATGCGGCGGCCCATCATCGCCCCGGCGAAGGCGGGCGCGGCCAGGGTGGAGACGCTGCGGCTGCGGGTGAGCGCCCCGGGGTGGGCGGCGCGCAGGGTGCGGTAGACGGCGGTGGCGAAGGCGTCGTCGTACAGGCGCAGCGACACCCGCAGGCCGGGCTGCACCGAACGGGCGTAGAGCACCGCCTCCAGGTTGGTGGTGTCGCTGCTGGTGACGGCGAGCAGCGCCCGCGCCCGGTGGATCTTGGCCGCCTCCAGGACGCCTTCCTGAGTGACGTCCCCGATGACGGTGGGCACCCGCTCACGGCGGGCCAGCGGGATACCGCGGGCCTCCGGATCCTCCTCGACGCAGACGACGGGGATGCCGAGCTCGCACAGCCGGGCGAGGACCCGGGTGCCGATCTTGCCCAGGCCGAGCAGGACGACATGCCCGGACAGCCCGCGCGGCGGACGGCGGAGGGCGGAGGCGGTGCGGAAGGTGCCGAGCCCTTCCAGGACGGCGGCCAGCAGCACCGGCATCAGGAGCAGTCCGGCGACGCCGGTGAGCAGTTGCAGGAGCTGGCGGGCGGTCGGGGCTCCGGTGGCCGGGTCGCTCATGGCGAGGAGGTCGAGCAGGGTGAGGTAGGCGGCGTGCAGTGGGTGGTCGCCGGTGGTCAGCCAGGAGACCACCGCCAGGGTCAGTACGACGAGCAGGAGGCCGGCCAGGGACCAGCGCAGCCGCCGGGAGAAGAAGGAGCCGATCGGCAGGCCGCGTCCGCTGAGCCGCCCCGTCGGCGCGGGCCCGTCGTGGGTGACGGCCTCCAGGACCACGGTGCCGCGCCGGTCGGCGGCGGCCACCGTGTCGTCGTCGGGCAGCAGCAGGGGCCCCTCGGCGCCGCTGGCGTCGGAGCCCTCGGAGCCGGCCGGGTCGCTGGCGGTGGAGGAGAGCAGGGCGAGGGTGCACAGACCGGGGTCGGCGACCTCGCCGGGCCTCGGCGGCGTGCGCTCCACGGCCCGCAGCAGCAGGCCGTCCGCCTGGACGATCTTGCTGGTGCCGGCGACCGCGGTGGCCACCAGCGCGGGCGCCGCGGTGTCGGCGTCCGACAGGACGGTGCTGGAGGTGTCCAGCGCGGCCGGGTCCAGTCCGGGCGAGGCGACCGCCGCGGCCTGGTCCAGCAGATCGGCGAGGTGCTGGCCGAGCTTGCGGTCGTAGAGCCGGATCACCAGCCGCAGCCGGGGGTTGAGGCGGCGGGCGGCCAGGGCGCCGCGGATGTTGGTCTCGTCGTCGCTGTGCACCAGGGCGAGCGCGGCGGCCCGCTCCACTCCGGTCTCGGCCAGGGTGTCCTCGTCCAGGTCGGCCACTTGCATCACGCGGACCTCCGGGGTGGTACCGGAGCCGGCCGCGCGGTTCATCATGCTCTGCATCCGCGCCAGCAGGGCGGAGGCACGGGCCCGCCCGGCGGTGGGGTGCGCCCGGTCGGCGCCGGGCAGGGAGGGGACGACGACGGTGACCCGCATGCGGTAGAGCTCGCGCAGTTCGGCCGCGAGCCGTTCGGCGAGGGCGTCCTCACCGAACACCACCATGTGACCGGCGTCCGGCTGCTGCCCCTGGTCGGGGAGGAAGAATCCGCGCCTCACCCGGCGGCCCTCCGTCCGTCCCGGGCCGCCTCACGGCTCGTCCCCACGCCGTGTGCCTGTCGGCGCACCTGTGCTCCTTCCACTCCGTGAAGTCCGGCCGTCCGCCGTGGTCCGACAACCGTTTCCTCGCCCTTTGCCTGACGGTTCATCATTCGTCAGGACCGATTGCCGTCCCGCTGCCGTCTCCTGACATACCGTCAATCACCGACACTCGATCGTCGATCATCCGCCCGAACGCTACGTCCATGACGCCGCGAAATGCCACCACCCACGCGACCAACCCCCGGACGCCATCCGTCGATGACGCATCGCGTCGGCACCGCCCGAAGACGCCACCTGTGCCACGTGCGCCACCTGCTGACAGATTCCGAGGTTTACCCATGGATGCCACCACCGTGGGCATCGGCGTGACCGCCGCCGCTGTCCTGCTCGTCACGATCGTCGAGCCGATGTGCAGAACCTGACCGTCTCCGCCCTGCTGGCAAAGCTGATGCGGGCCCAGGGCGGCGAGGCCGGCGCACCGGGAGGTGAGCTGCTCGACACGGCGGGCGCACCGCGTGAGGACCACTCCGCGCTCGGCTCGCTGAACGGCAGCGCCACGGTCTGACCCGGCTCGTGCTCCAAAGCCGCCGCACGAGGGGACGGCGGCTCCGGAGCACGTACGACGCTCTTCGAGAGGGACACCATGACCACCGGCCTGGACACCGGTACCTACGAACTGCTGCGGGACCGGATCACCGCGCAGGCCGCCGAACTCGCCCGGCCGGCCGAGGCGCTGAACACCCGCCGCGTCGAGGAGTTCGGCTCCCAGGGCCTCACCCTGTCCGGCAGTGCCGCCCAGTCCGAGGCCACGCGGACCGAGCCGCCGTTCCGGCTGCAGGGCTCGTACCTCACCATGAACCGGATCGCCCAGCGCATCCGCCCGGCGATGGACGACTCCGAGCTGGCGACCGTCGTCCAGGACCACTACGCCGCCGAGGCGCAGACCCTGACGACCGGTGCGGAGGCGAACCTGGTCAAGCCGGCCGAGCTGCGCGGCACCCTCACCGGGGCGCAGGCGGCGCGCTGGGCCGAGGTGAAGTCCGCGTACGGCGGCGGCGACCGCGACGGCGCTCCGGAGGCCGGGCGGGTGGCCTGAGCGGACCCCGGTCGGGGGTGAACGACCGCTACGGTGCCGACGCCGGCTCAGCCGTCCGCTGCGGACCCCGCCCGGGAGGGCTCAGCCGCCCGGTGCCGCACGTCGGGGCGACTCTGCG
The DNA here is from genome assembly GCF_039524635.1 of Streptomyces thermocarboxydovorans. Taxonomy (NCBI): domain Bacteria; kingdom Bacillati; phylum Actinomycetota; class Actinomycetes; order Kitasatosporales; family Streptomycetaceae; genus Streptomyces; species Streptomyces thermocarboxydovorans. The sequence goes on from NZ_BAAAGU010000001.1 coordinate 34,623, forward strand.
GCCTGGGCCTCCGCCTTGGCGTCGTTCACCGCCGCCGCGGCCTGTTTCACGGCCTCGTCGGCGGCCGCGGCTGTCTCGGCCGGCATCGGGGCGTGCCTCGCCTCGAGCGCCGGTGTGCCGCCGTCGTCGGCCGCGCCCTCGGCCTCGGTCTGCTCCTCGCGCTGTGCGGAGCGGGCGGCCTCGTCGGCCGGCTGCTCGCCGAAGGCGCGGGTGACGGTGCGCACCGCCTCGGTCAGCTCGCCGGGGATCACCCAGAAGGTGTTGTTGTCGCTGCTCGCCAGGTGCGGGAGCGTCTCGAGGTACTTGTAGGCGAGGACCTTGGGGTCGGCGTTGTTGCGGTGGACGGCCTGGAAGACGAGCTCCACCGCCTTGGCCTCGCCGTCCGCCCGGAGGATCATGGCCTGCTGCGCTCCCTGGGCCTCCAGGATGTCCTTCTGTTTGGTGCCCTCCGCGGTGAGGATCTTGGCCTGGCGCTCGCCCTCGGCGTGCAGGATGGCCGCGCGCTTGTCGCGTTCGGCCCGCATCTGCTTCTCCATGGCCTCCTTGATGGTGGAGGGCGGGTCGATGGCCTTGATCTCCACCCGGTTGACCCGGATGCCCCACTTGCCGGTGGCGTCGTCGAGCACGGCACGCAGCCGGGAGTTGATCTCCTCGCGGGAGGTGAGCGTCTCCTCCAGGTCCATGCTGCCGATGACGTTGCGCAGGGTGGTCACGGTGAGCTGGTCGATCGCCTGGAGGTAGTCGGCGACCTCGTAGGCCGCCGCCCGCGGGTCGGTGATCTGGTAGTAGAGCACGGTGTCGATGTTCACCACGAGGTTGTCCTCGGTGATCACCGGCCGCGGGTCGGACGAGTAGACCTGCTCGCGCACGTCGAGCCGGGTGTTGACGCGGTCCGCCACCGGCACCACGAAGTTCAGGCCGGGTTGCAGCGTGCGGCGGTAGCGGCCGAACCGCTCGATGTTGTAGCGGCGCGCCTGCGGCACGATCCGCACGGTGGAGGCCACGAGGAACACGACCACGAGGGCCGCCACGAGAAGAAGGATGACAAGCGGGTCCACAGTGCCTCCGTTGCTGTGTGTTCAGCCGTTCACGGGAGGAGTTCGCGGGGATAGACGACGGCGGTGGCGCCGTCGATCTCCATGACGTCCACGAGCGCGCCCACCGGGATCACCAGGCTCTCGTCGAATGCGCGGGCCGACCACTCCTCGCCGCCGACCTTGATCAGTCCGCGGGTCGCGGTGACCTCCTGCACGACCTCGGCGCGCCGGCCGATCAGCGCGTCGCTGCCCTCGCGGAAGACGGGCTGCTGCCGCATCTGCCTCAGGGCGACCGGGCGGACGACGAGCAGGCCGGCCGCCGCTGCCGCGATGAAGGCCAGAAGCTGCCCCAGAAGGCCGATACCCACACCGGCGACCACGGCCGCCACCAGCGCGGCGCCCGCCAGCAGCCCGAAGACCAGCGTGAGGGTGAAGAACTCCGCGGCACCCAGTGCCGCGGCGGCGAGCAGCCAGAAGATCCACGGCATGGAATCGCCCTCCTTAAGGGGCCTTCCTCACCCAAGCTACCTCTCGGACAGCACGGCAGACAGATGACGGAAGCACATGGAGGCCGGCCGTCCGCCGGGCCGAGCCCGGAGACCGCCCGCGCCGGGCCGGTGGTCCTGGCCGCGGAAGGCCGCGGCCCCTCGTCCCCGGAATGCCGCGCCCCCGTTTCAGGGGTACCGCCGCGGCAGGCCGTACCGGCTGCGTGACCTCGGCCGCCGCAGGGCAGATACTGCCGTCAGTGTCAGTCGCCGTCGTCCGGGAACCGGCCCCCTGAGCTCCGGTCCCCGCGAAGGCGGGGTTCAGGACTCGCCCGGTCGATCACAGGAGGTACTCGTGAAGATGCTCATCAACGTCCCGGAAACCGTGGTGGCGGACGCGCTGCGCGGGATGGCGGCGGCCCATCCGGAGCTGACGGTGGACGTGGAGAACCGGGTGGTGGTGCGGCGGGACGCGCCGGTGGCCGGGAAGGTGGCGCTGGTGTCCGGCGGGGGCTCCGGGCACGAGCCGCTGCACGGCGGGTTCGTCGGTCCGGGCATGCTGTCGGCGGCCTGTCCGGGTGAGGTGTTCACCTCCCCCGTGCCCGACCAGATGGTGCGGGCGGCGGCGGCCGTGGACGGCGGAGCCGGGGTGCTGTTCATCGTGAAGAACTACACCGGTGACGTGCTGAACTTCGACATGGCCGCGGAACTCGCCGAGGACGAGGGCATCCGGGTGGCCAAGGTGCTGGTCAACGACGACGTGGCGGTGACCGACAGCCTCTACACCGCGGGCCGGCGCGGCACGGGCGCCACGCTGTTCGTGGAGAAGATCGCGGGCGCCGCCGCGGAGGAGGGCGCGCCGCTGGAGCGGGTGGAGGCGCTCGCCCGGCAGGTGAACGAGAAGTCCCGCAGCTTCGGTGTGGCGCTGAGCGCCTGCACCACTCCCGCCAAGGGCACCCCCACTTTCGAGCTGCCGCCCGGCGAGCTGGAGCTGGGCATCGGCATCCACGGCGAGCCCGGCCGGGAACGGCGGCCGATGATGACCTCGGGCGAGATCGCCGAGGTGGCCGTGCAGGCGATCCTGGACGACATCACCCCGCGCAATCCGGTGCTGGTCCTGGTCAACGGCATGGGTGCGACGCCGCTGCTGGAGCTGTACGGCTTCAACGCCGAGGTGCAGCGGGTGCTCTCCGAGCGGGGCGTCCCGGTCGCCCGGGTCCTGGTCGGCAACTACGTCACCTCCCTGGACATGGCGGGCGCCTCGGTCACGCTGTGCGAGGTCGACGAGGAACTGCTGCGGCTGTGGGACGCGCCGGTGAGTACGCCGGGGCTGCGCTGGGGCATGTGAACAGGGTCCGGAGCACCGGACCGGATCACCGTCAAACGACCATGCGAGGAGTACCCGTGCTCGACGCCGACTTCTTCCGCCGCTGGATGCTGGCGGCCGCCGCGTCCGTGGACCGCGAGGCGGAACGGCTCACCGCGCTCGACTCACCCATCGGCGACGCCGATCACGGCACCAACCTCCAGCGCGGGTTCGCCGCGGTCCGCGAGGCGCTGGAGAAGGAGCCGCCCGCCACGCCGGGTGCGGTGCTGACCCAGTCCGGGCGTCTGCTGATCTCGAGGGTGGGCGGCGCCTCGGGCCCGCTGTACGGGACGCTGCTGCGCCGCACCGGCAAGGCGCTCGGGGACGCCGCCGAGGTGAGCGAGGAGCAGCTGGCCGACGCGCTGCGCGCCGCGGTGGACGCGGTGCGGCAGCTGGGCGGTGCGGCGCCGGGTGACAAGACCATGGTGGACGCGCTGGTGCCCGCGGTGGACGCGCTCGGTGACTCCTTCGCGGCGGCGCGCCGGGCCGCCGAGGAGGGTGCCGTCGCCACCACGCCGCTGCAGGCGCGCAAGGGCCGGGCGAGCTATCTGGGGGAACGCAGCATCGGGCATCAGGATCCAGGGGCCACCTCGTCGGCGCTGCTGATCGCCGCCCTGGCCGAGACCGCGGAGGCCGGCGGTGAGTGACGACAAGCTCGTCGGGATCGTGCTGGTGTCGCACAGCGCCGAGGTCGCTTCGTCGGTGGCGGAGCTGGCCAAGGGACTCGCGGGCGCCGGCGCGGCCGTGCCCGTGGCACCGGCGGGCGGCACCGAGTCCGGTGAACTCGGCACCAGCGCCGAGCTGATCGGCGCGGCGGCCGCCTCCGTCGACCGGGGAGCGGGAGTGGCCGTGCTGACCGACCTGGGCAGCGCGGTGCTCACCGTGAAGACCCTGCTCGCCGAGGGGGACGAACTGCCCGAGAACACCCGCCTGGTGGACGCCCCCTTCGTGGAGGGCGCGGTGGCGGCGGTGGTGACGGCGGCGACCGGAGCCGACCTCGATGCGGTGGCGGCCGCGGCTCAGGAGGCGTACGCCTACCGGAAGGTGTGAGCCGGGCCGGCCGAAGGACGGGCGGCTCATCCGTCGTTGACGACGGCTCACTCGTCGCTGACGGCAGCTCACTTCGTCGTTGACGGCAGCTCAGTCGCCGCTGACGAAGGCCTGAGCGAGCCGCTCGCCGGCCGCCTCCGCGGCGGCGCTGTCCTCGATCGGGCTCACCCGGCTGTTCTTGAACACGATGTAGGTGACCCCGCTTGGCACCCCGCCGCGCTGGGGGTGCGGGTCGATACCGAGGCCCTTCGCCGTCGCGTAGGACGCCTCGCCGATGATGCCGGTCGGCCCGGTGTCGCCGACGACGGCGTACTGCACCCGGCCGCCGTGGATCACGGCCGCCACGGAGCCGCCGCGGACGCCGTGGGCGCGGTGGTCCCACAGGGTGCTGGGCGCGGGCACCACGATGAACGGCGTCTGCTCCGAGCTGAGCGGGCGTCCGTCGGACTGGGCGAAGGCGGTGGCGGCCGAGAAGTGCGGGTCGGTGCGGACGTTGCAGTAGGTGCCCGGGCGCCCGTCGCAGTCGATGTCCATGTCGGCCTTCCAGAAGACCGCCTCATCGGTTCCGCACACGGGGACGGTGGCGGCCTTGCCCTGGTCGGTGCGGTAGAGGCCCGTGCTGATCCGGGTGCAGTCGCGCACCTCGGCCAGCAGCTCGGAGGCGGTCACACCGTCCGCCGCGGCTGCGGCCGCGGTGCGGGACTCGGATGCGGTGGCGGGGCTGCTGTGCAGGGCCGCGGGGGCGAGCAGGGCGGCGGCACCGGCCAGGGCCAGGGTGATCGTCGGGACGGGGGACACGTGGAAGGCCTCTCGCTGGGGGACAGGACGGCGCAATCAGGGCCAATCTCATCCCGAAGCGGCGGCGTGGCCACCGCAACACGGCCGGACGAAGCACTCGGAGCGCAGCGCGGCCGGCGGCCGGGGGCCAGAGTCGGTACCGGCTCCGGCCACCCGGCCACCCCATCGGCGCGGGATCGGCGACGACAGCGGTGTCCGCGCCGCGGGCATGAACTCCCCGGTGCCCGGGAGCAGTTCAGCCGTGACCCCGTCAGCATACGGAATGCCGCCGGGAGCACCCATGACCCGCCTCTTGATGTGACCGCGTCACGCACGCCATATTGGTCCGGACCATTGCCGGACCGTTCCCGTGTGCTGCCCCGGGAGGCTGAATCGTGCGAGGAGTCCCCCGTGCCGTCCTCCGGCTCCGCCGGCTCGCGCCGTTCGGGGTGCTGCTGCTGGTCGCCTCCTGCGGCTGGGGCGGGCCGGGGAGTGCGGACGACGGCCGTGCGCCGGGTGCGCCGACGGGGGTCACGGCCCAGGCGGGCAGCGCCACCAGCGTGCATGTGATGTGGAACGCGGTCGCCGGGTCCGGGGCCGAGGTGAGCCGGTACGAGGTGTACCGGGGCCGTACCAAGGTCGAGGAGGTGCCCGGCTCCGAGCACATGGTGGACGTCACCAGGCTCCGCCCGTCCACCACCTATGTCTTCTTCGTGTGGGTCCGGGACGCCGAGGGGCGGGTGGGCCCGCGCAGCCGTGCGGTCCGGGCGACGACGCCCCCGGCCACGGCGGCCGACCGCTCGGCCCCCACCCGGCCCGGGCGGCTGCGCGGGCGGGCTGCCGGCGCCAGGGCCGTCCAGCTGTCCTGGTCCGCGGCGAAGGACGACCGGGGCGTGGTCTCGTACGAGATCCACCAGGGCGGGACGAAGGTGCACAGCGTGGGCGGCGGTCAGACGGCCGCCGTCGTCACGGGGCTGCGGCCTGGCACGCGGTACGCGTTCACCGTGCGGGCCCGGGACGCCGCCGACAACCTCTCCCCCGCCGGCCCCGCGGTCCGCATCACCACACCAGGGCGCGACGACGGCGCCTCCACCGCACCCACCCGGTTCCGCGCCCGGACCCACCGCGCGGACGACGGGGCGTACTACATCGACCTGAGCTGGGTGCCGCCACGGGTGGACGGGGTGATCACCGAGTACGAGATCCAGCTGGACGGCCGCACCGCGACCTCGCTCGTCTTCGGCGGTGACGCACCGCGCGACCGGGCGAAGCACAGCTTCTACGCCGGCCGGGAGCCGGGCACGAGTCACCGGGTGCGGATCCGGGCGATGCTGCCCGACGGCACCTGGGGCGGCTTCTCCGCCGAGCGCACGGTGCGCACCGGCTCGCCCCGCTGACCTTCCGTCATCGGCCTTCCGCCATCGGCCTTCCGTCGTCGGTCTTTCATCGTCGGCCTTCCGTCATCGTCCTTCCGTCGTCGGCCTTCCGTCATCGTCCTTCCGTCGTCGGCCTTCCGTCATCGGCCTTCCGTCGTCGGTCTTTCATCGTCGGCCTTCCGTCATCGTCCTTCCGTCGTCGGCCTTCCGTCGTCGGTCTTCCGTCGCCGGCCTTCGGCCATCGGCCGGAGGGCGGACTTCGTCACCTGCCCGGCGGCAGCCGGAGTGCGTCGGTCGCGGGCTGCGCATTGGCTGGCCCCGTGGCAGCACGGGCGTTTCCCCGACCTCGGCGGCGCAAGGGATGTACCGCCAGCCGTGCCGCCGGAAGGCAGTCGACATGCGCTTTGCGAAGCCTCTGATCCGCACCGGTCCGACCGCGGCAGCCGCCGCCGCGCTGGCTCTCTCCCTCGCCCCGCCCGCCGCGGCGGCGGGCATCTCGGTCAGCACCTCCGGATCGACCGTGTCGGTCACCACGACCGCGTGCACCCAGATCAACGGCAGCTGGGGCACCGCCTCGCTGCTCACCGGCAGCCAGGCGACCTTCTCGCAGGGCCGTCAAGTGGCCCTCTCGGGCACCTCGGCGGGCCAGTCCGCGGCCTGGTCGAACGTCAGCCGGGGCACCTACACGGTCATCGTCATGTGCTCCAACGGCAATACGGCGGGCACCCAGTCGGTGGTCGTCTCCTCCGCGCCCACCTCCTCCCCCAGCCCGACCGCCTCACCGTCGCGCGGGGTGATGGGCGGCGTGGGCGGCAGCTCGACCGACTACGGCACGGTGACGCTGGTGGCGGGCGGCGCGCTGGTCGGCACCGGCATCGTCGGCGCCGCCTGGTACCTGCGCCGGCGCACCCGGCCGCGCCGCCTGTGACCCGGTGCCGGCCGCCCTGCTCCGATGCGCTCCGGTGGGCCGCCGGCGTCGTCATGCCCCTTCCGCGTGCCGGGACTCGGCGGGCGGGGCATCGGCAGAACCTGCGTCGGCGGACTCCGCTCCGGGCAGCTGCTCGAACTCGGCGAGTGCGTGGTCGAGCCACCGGGTCCAGAAGGTCTCCAGGTCGATGCCGGCCCGGAGCACCAGGTGCCGCAGCCGGTCCTCCGGGGCGTTGCGCTCCGGCGGGAAGTCGCGCCGCTCGATCTCCTGGTACTCGGCCAACTGCCGTGCGTGCAGCTCGCGGTGCCGGCGCAGGTCGGCCTCGATGCCGCCGGTGCCGACCACGGCCGCCGCGCGCAGCCGGAGCAGCAGCGGGTCCCGGTGCGGCTTCGGGTCCTGGGGTGCGGCGGTCCAGCGGGCCAGCTCGGCGCGGCCGGCCGGCAGCACCTCGTAGGACTTCTTCTGCCCGCGGGCGGGCTGTTCGGCGGGCAGCGCCCTGATCAGCCCGTCGGCCTCCAGTTTCCCCAGCTCACGATAGATCTGCTGATGCGTCGCCGACCAGAAGTAGCCGATCGACCGGTCGAACCGGCGGGTCAGCTCCAGCCCCGACGACGGCTTCTCGAGCAGGGCGGTGAGGATCGCGTGCGGGAGTGACATGGGCTCATCCTAGGTACGGGCCGGGGCGCCGCCCCGGCCCGTACCTTCCCCTCCGCGGCCCACCAGGCCGTGGCCTTGCCGCCCCCCCTACAGCGCCGCCGCCAGTTCGGTGCCCTGCTTGATGGCGCGCTTGGCGTCCAGTTCGGCGGCGACGTCGGCCCCGCCGATCAGATGGACCGGCCGTCCGGCGGCGGCCAGCTGCTCGTACAGGTCCCGGCGCGGCTCCTGGCCGGTGCACAGCACGATGGTGTCGGCCTCCAGGACGGTGCTCTCGCCGTCGATGGTCAGGTGCAGGCCGGCGTCGTCGATCCGGTCGTAGCGCACGCCCGGGACCATGGTCACCCCGCGGTGCCTGAGCTCGGTGCGGTGGATCCAGCCGGTGGTCTTGCCGAGGCCGGCGCCGACCTTGGTGGTCTTGCGCTGGAGCAGGTGCACGGTGCGCGGCGGCCTGGGCCGCTTCGGCTCGGCGAGCCCGCCGGGGCCGCGGTAGTCGAGGTCGACGCCCCAGTGGCGGAAGTAGGTCTCGGGGTTCTCGTGGGCCTTGTCGCCGGAGTCGGTGAGGAACTCGGCGACGTCGAAGCCGATGCCGCCCGCTCCGAGGATGGCCACGCGCTCGCCCACGGGGGCGTTGTCGCGCAGCACGTCGAGGTAGCCGAGCACGCTCGGATGGTCGACGCCGGGGATGTCGGGGATGCGCGGGGTGACGCCGGTGGCGACGACGATCTCGTCGAAGCCGTCGACGTCGGCGGGCGTGACACGGGTGTCGAGGCGTACGTCGACGGCGAGTTCGGCGAGCCGGGTGCGGAAGTAGCGCAGGGTCTCGTCGAACTCCTGCTTGCCGGGGACCTTGCGGGCGATGTTGAGCTGTCCGCCGATCTCGCTCGCGGCGTCGAACAGGGTGACGTCATGGCCGCGTTCGGCGGCGCTCACCGCGCAGGCGAGTCCGGCGGGGCCGGCGCCGACGACCGCGATGCGCTTGCGGCGGCGGGTCGGCGTGAGCACCAGCTCGGTCTCGTGGCAGGCGCGCGGGTTGACCAGGCAGGAGGTGATCTGCCCGCTGAAGGTGTGGTCGAGGCAGGCCTGGTTGCAGCCGATGCAGGTGTTGATCGCCTCGGGGCGGCCCTCGGCGGCCTTGGCGACGAAGTCGGGGTCGGCGAGCATCGGGCGGGCCATCGACACCATGTCCGCGCAGCCCCCGGCGAGCAACTGCTCGGCCAGCTCGGGGGTGTTGATGCGGTTGGTGGTGACGAGCGGGACCGAGACCTCGCCCATGAGCCGCTTGGTGACCCAGGTGTAGGCGCCGCGCGGCACGGAGGTGGCGATGGTGGGGATGCGGGCCTCGTGCCAGCCGATGCCGGTGTTGATGATGGTCGCCCCGGCGGCCTCGACGGCCCTGGCGAGGGTGATCACCTCGTCGAGGGTGGAGCCACCGGGCACCAGGTCGAGCATGGACAGCCGGTAGACGACGATGAAGTCCTCGCCGACCGCCTCGCGCACCCGGCGGACGATCTCCACGGGGAAGCGCATCCGGTTCTCGTAGGAGCCGCCCCAGCGGTCGGTGCGGTGGTTGGTCTGCCGGGCGATGAACTCGTTGATCAGATAGCCCTCGGAGCCCATGATCTCCACGCCGTCGTAGCCGGCCTCGCGGGCCAGGCGGGCGGTGCGGGCGTAGTCGTCGATGGTGCGCTCGATCTCGGCGTCGGTGAGCTCGCGCGGCACGAAGGGGCTGATGGGCGCCTGCAGGGGGCTCGGGGCGACCAGGTCCTGGTGGTAGGCGTACCGGCCGAAGTGCAGGATCTGCAGGGCGATGCGCCCGCCCTCGCGGTGGACGGCGGCGGTGACGACCCGGTGCTGCTCGGCCTCCTCCCCGGTGGTGAGCTTGGCGCCGCCCTCGTAGGGCCGGCCCTCGTCGTTGGGGGCGATGCCGCCGGTGACGATCAGTCCCACCCCGCCGCGGGCCCGGGCGGCGTAGAACTCGGCCATGCGGGAGAAGCCGCCCTCCGCCTCCTCCAGGCCCACGTGCATCGAGCCCATGAGGACACGGTTGGGCAGGGTGGTGAAGCCCAGGTCGAGGGGCGACAGCAGGTGCGGGTAACGGGTCATCGGGCCCTCCGTGCGCGGGTGTGGTGCCTCCTGTTGTAGAGGACACCCGGCGCTTTATGCAACGAGTTGCATAAAGCGTGACGGAGGGCACAGGGGCCTGCGGCCGGTCCCGGGCGGCGCGCCCGTCAGCGGTGGCTCTCGAGGACCAGATGCAGCTCCTCCTCCTGGTCACCGGAGACCATGCTCAGGTCGTGCACGGTGAACAGGGAGTCCAGGGTCGTGCGGAACCGGTCGATCGCCCAGTAGCCGCCGTGCACATCGGCCTCCACCGTGGACGACAGCCGGGCCGGCTTCGCGCCGCCCTCCCGGGCGTCGGCCACGTCGAACGTGCCGAGCCACACCGTGGGGCGGGTCTCGTGGAACTCCTCGGGAACGTCGTCCTCGCACCGGTCGGACGAGAAGCACGCGCAGAGCGTGTCGAACACGATCCGGGCGTCGTGCTTGCTGCATCCGCTGATCTCGACCGAGACCGGCTCGGGGTGCGGTCGCTCGCTGGTCATCCTGATCGCTCCTCTCCTGCCCCCGCGGCACTGCCCCACCCTCCACCCAGGAAAGCACCACGGGCCACGGGGCACTACCCATGAGCGGGGGTCCTTCCGCGGCACGGGCCGGCGTGGCACGGTGCGGGTACGGAATCGGGGGCCCTTTTCGGGCACGCCCGCCGCGAAGTTGGGAGAAGGTGGAAGGAGACGGCAGGAGCGGCGGAAAATCGCCCCCGCGCACGGTAGAACAGGGGAGGCGGCACCGTGACGGCGGGCCGTGAGGATCGGCGAAGGCGGGGCGTGGGATGAGTGCAGCCGGGTCACCCCAGGTCGAGGGCGACGGGCCTGCGCGCGGGCCGGTGCGCCCCAGCGGGCTGCTCGATGTGCTGGGTGTGGCCTCGGTGGTCCTGGACGCCGAGGGGCGGGTGGTGCTGTGGAGCCCGCAGGCCGAGGAGCTGTTCGGATACAGCGCCCAGGAGGCGCTCGGCCAGTACGCCGCCCGGATCATGGTACACGAGGAGCACCTGAACCTCGTCATCGAGCTCTTCGCCGACGTGATGCGCACCGGCCGCAGCTGGGCGGGCGCGTTCCCCATACGGCGCAAGGACGGCTCCACCCGGCTGGTGGAGTTCCGCAACATGCGGCTGCTGGACGACCGGGGCGACGTCTACGCGCTCGGCCTCGCGGTGGACCAGTCGACCGTGCGCCGGCTGGAGCGGGACGTGGCGCTGTCCACCCGGATCGTCGCCCAGTCCCCCATCGGCCTCGCCGTGCTGGACACCAAGCTGCGGTACGTCTCGGTGAACCCGGCGCTTGAGCAGATCAACGGGGTCCCGGCGGACGATCACCTCGGCCGCACCGTGCGTGAGGTGCTGCCGCTGATGGACGCGGACACCATCGAGTCGGCCGCCCGCCAGGTCCTCGACACCGGCAAGCCGGTGGTGGACCAGCCGACGATCGGCCGCACCCCCGCCGACCCGGACGAGGACCACGCCTGGTCGGTGTCGCTGTACCGGCTGGAGAACGCCCTCGGCAGCGTGCTGGGCGTGGCCGTGTCGGTGGTCGACATCACCGAGCAGTACCGGGCGGGCATCGAGGCCGAGGCCGCCCGGCGCCGCCTGGCGCTGATCGCCGACGCCACCACCCGCATCGGCACCACGCTCGACCTGGACCGCACGGCCAGGGAGCTCGCCGATGTGGCGGTGCCCGAGCTGGCCGACGTGGCGGCGGTGGATCTGCTGGACGCGGTGGTGCGCGGCCGGCGCAGCACGCTGGGCCCCGCGGAGCCCGCGGCGATCCGGGCGCTCGCGGTCCAGGCCGACGACGCCCCGGAGGCGCTGCGGGCGGCCGACCCGCCGGGGCAGGTGGCCCGCTACGGTCCGGACCGCCTGGTCACCCAGTGCGTCCGCACCGCACGCCCGGTGATGGTGCCGCAGGTCAAGGACGAGGATCTGCCCCGGATCGCCCGGTCGCCGGAGGCGGCCGAGCTGCTGGCGCGGGCCGGGGTGCACTCCTATCTGGCCGTTCCGCTGATCGCACGGGGCGAGGTGCTGGGCGCCCTCGACCTCAAGCGCACCCGCAATCCGCTGCCGTTCGACGAGGACGATCTGCTGCTGGCCCGGGAGCTCGCGTCACGGGCCGCCGTGCAGATCGACAACGCCCGCTGGTACCAGAACGCCCGGGACGCCGCGCTCACCCTCCAGCGCAGTCTGCTGCCCAGCCACCCGCCGGTCACCGGCGGCCTGGAGGTGGCCTCCCGCTATCAGCCGGCCGGCGCCACCAGCGAGGTGGGCGGCGACTGGTTCGACGTCATCCAGCTAGACGACGGCAAGACGGCCCTGGTGGTCGGCGACGTCATGGGCAGCGGCATCACGGCGGCGGCCACCATGGGCCGGCTGCGCACCGCGACCAACACCCTGGCCTCCCTCGATCTGGACCCGGCGGTGCTCCTGGAGCATCTGGACCGGATCACCGGCGGCCTCGACCAGGCCATCGCCACCTGCCTGTACGTGGTGCACGACCCCCGCGAGGGACGCTGCCTGATCGCCAACGCCGGGCACCTGCCGCCGGTGCGGGTCCGGGCCGGGCAGGAACCGGAGCTGCTGGAGCTGCCCACCGGCGTGCCGCTGGGCGTGGGCGGCGTCGGCTTCTCCACCACCGCCGTGGAGCTGGGGCCGGGCGACCGGCTGGTGCTGTACACCGACGGCCTCGTGGAGACCCGGCACCACCCGCTCGACGAATGCCTCGACCGCCTCCTCAGCCTGCTGGACTGCCCCGGCCGCCCGCTGGAGGAGGTCTGCGACCTGCTGCTGCGCACGCTGCACGAGCCCGACAACTTCGACGACGTGGCCCTGCTGATCGCCCACGCGCGGGGGGAGGACTGACGGGGGCCTCGGCAACCGGTGGCGCTCCGGCCGTGCGCGGCTGGAAGTCGGTCACGGCCGGTGGGACGGTCACTGGAGGATCTGTCACGGCCGGACGCCGATCACCACATGGGCGTGGTGCTCCTCCGAGGCGGCGAGGCGGGCCCGCAGGCCCGCGTCGGTGAACGCGGCGACCGCGGCGGGAGCCTGGTGACGTCCGGTCTCCGCCAGGAGGCAGCCCCCCGGAGCGAGCCAGTCCGGCGCCCCCGCGGCCACCCGGCGGAGCACGTCGAGCCCGTCGGATCCGCCGTCGAGCGCGGTCAGGGGTTCGTGATCGCGGGCCTCGGCGGGCAGCAGGGCGATCTCGCCGCTGGGGACGTACGGGACGTTCGCGGCGAGGATGTCGACGCGGCCGCGCAGGGCGGCGGGCAGGGCGTCGAAGAGGTCGCCCCGGTGCACCCGCCCGCCGAGCCCGGCGACATTGCGGCGGGCGCAGCGCACGGCGGCCGGGTCGATGTCGGCGGCGTGCAGTTCGACCTCGCCCGCGCCGAGGCCTCGGGCGAGGGCCGCGCCCACGGCGCCCGAGCCGCAGCACAGGTCGACGACCACCCGCGCCCGCGGAGCCTGGGCGAGCGCCTGGTCCACCAGGAACTCGGTGCGGCGCCGGGGCACGAACACGCCCGGCGTCAGCGCGATGCGCAGGCCGTGGAACTCGGCCCAGCCGACGACGAGTTCGAGCGGCAGACCGGAGACCCGGCGCTCCACCATCGCGGCGACCTCCTGCGGGGCGGAGGCTGCGGTGAGGATCAGATCGGCCTCGTCCTCCGCGAAGACACAGCCGGCGGCGCGCAGCGCGGCCACGACGGAGTCACGCGGGGCGGGTGAGGGTGCGGATGACGGCATGGGCGGCGGATGCCTTTCGGGAGCGGGCCAGGGGCGCTCCCCGCGGTCACCGGTGTCCGGTGGTCCGCGTGGCTTCGGTGAGGGAGCACCCGAGCCGGTACGGCAGTACAGGGGTGATGGGGCTCACCTCCTCGTATCCCGTGGCCGGGCCCGTCCGCGGCCGGACGGCCACCCTACTAGAGCGTCTCCCACGGGGTCGAGCATGATCATTGTGCGGGCACCGGCGGTCACCCCGTACGGTTGACCGCGGAACATTTCCCGCCCGCGCGGGCTTCATACCAGTCGTAGTCCTCAGCAGTCCTCAGCAGTCCTCAGCAGTCGTCGTAACGGAACACCGATCACGTGAACATCACCCGAGGCTTCACCGGCCGCCCCCGTGTGGACAATCCCGGTCTGCCGCCCGGCCAGTACGACGCGGGTGACGCCTGGCCCGTGCTGTCCGCCGAGGTCACCCCGGACATCGCGCCCGCCGACTGGACCTTCCGCATCGACGGACTGGTGGCCGAGCCCCGCACCTGGGACTGGGAGCAGGCGCACCAGCTGCCGGCCTCGGCGTACGAAGGCGCCATCCACTGCGTGACGAGCTGGTCGAAGTTCGGTGTGCGGTTCGGCGGGGTGTCCCTGGACGCCTTCCTGGACCAGGTGCGCCCCCTGGAGTCGGCCACCCATGTCGTCGCCTACTCGCACACCGGTTACACCACCAACCTCCCGCTCGCGGACGTCACCGGCGGGCGGGCCTGGATCGCCTGGGAGTACGACGGCCGGCCGCTGCCCGCGGAGCACGGCGGGCCGGCGCGGCTGCTGGTGCCGCATCTGTACTTCTGGAAGAGCGCCAAGTGGATCGCGGGTCTGCGGCTGCTGGACCATGACGAGCCGGGGTTCTGGGAGAGCAACGGCTATCACGAGCGCGGCAATCCGTGGAAGGAGCAGCGGTACTCCGGTGACTGACAGCCTGATCCGGCCGACGGGCACGTCGAAGAAGTTCGGGACGGGACGTTTCGTGCCGCCCGTGCGGTTCGCGGTGCCCGGACGGATCGGGGTGAGCGAGCAGGAAGCCTCGGTGTGGCGTACGGCCACCCTGACCGAGATCCGGCGCGAGACCCCGCGGGTGGCCACGTTCCGGTTCGCGGTGCCCGGGTGGCCCGGACATGTGCCCGGCCAGCATCTGATGCTGCGGCTGACCGCCGCGGACGGCTATGTGGCCCAGCGCCACTACTCGATCGCCTCCGCGCCGGACGACTCCGGGCACATCGAGCTGACCCTGGATCATGTGGCCGACGGCGAGGTCTCGGGCTGGTTCCACACCGTGGCCAGGGTCGGTGACCAGGTCGAACTGCGGGGCCCGCTCAGCGGCTTCTTCGCCTGGCCGGGCGACCGGCCCGCCCTGCTGATCGGGGCGGGGTCCGGTGTGGTCCCCCTGATGTCGATGGTCCGGCACCACCGGGCCCGGGGCCTGTCCCTTCCGCTGCGGATGCTGGTCTCGGCCCGCAGTCCCGAGGACCTCATCTACGCACGGGAGTTGGGCCCGGAGACCACGGCCGTCTTCACCCGGAGCGCTCCCCCGGGCGTGCCGGTGGGCCGGATGACGTCCGCCCATGTCGAGCCGCTGCTCGCCGAGCAGCCTCCCGGCGGGTGGGAGGCCTATGTGTGCGGCTCCAACTCCTTCGCCGAGCACGCCTCGAGGCTGCTGGTCGAAGCCGGGCAGCCCGTGGACCGCATCCGCATCGAGCGCTTCGGCTGACCTTCCGCTCGGCCGGCCTCGTACGCCCTGCCACGCTCCGAGGAGCCTCGTAAGCCCTCCCCCGCTCCGGTCTCGTACGCCTCTCCCTCGCTCGGCGTCGTACGCCCTTCCCGCCAGGGCCCCGTTTCGTCGGCGCGCGTCGGGGCACCCCGCACCGGGGAACGTGCGACGGCGAGGGAGGGCCAGATGCGACCCCCGGTGCGCAACCGGCAGGTGTGGAGCAGTCCGCTGCGGCGCCGCTCGGACGTGGCGGAGGCCTGGACGGTACTGGCCGTGGCGGTCCTGCTGTGCGTGGGAGCGCCCCTGGCGGGCCTCGCCGCGGGCTGGTGGGCGTACGAGGACACGCGGGCGGCGGTGACGGAGCAGCAGGCCGAGCGGCACCGGGTCCGTGCCGAGGTGGTGGGCGGACCCGCCACGTTCCGATCGCAGGGCAGCGGGCAGCAGGCGTTCCGGGCCACCGTGCGCTGGACCGAACCGGCACAGGGACCGCGCACCACCACCGCCCGGGTCGCGCCCGGAGTGCGGGAGGGCGACCGGGTCGTGATCTGGGTGGACACCCGGGGTCGCGCCGTGCCGCCGCCCGCCGGCAACGCCTCGGTCTGGCAGCACACCGTAGGCATCGGCGGCTGGGCCGCGGGGGCCACGGCCGCCGCCGTCCTCCTGGCGCAGCGCGCCGTACGGGGCGTCGCGATGCGCCGGCGGCTCGCGGAGTGGGAGCGGGACTGGGCGCTCACGGAGCCGCGCTGGACGCAGCGCGAAGCATGATCGCCGACCCCCTGGAGGCGCCTCGGACGCCTCACGTACGGTGAGGCCGCCGGACACTTCCTCCTCACAAGGCGGTCCCGTATGGCTCTGTTCGACCTTCCCCTCGACGAACTGCGCGAGTACCGCAGCGCGTCCACGGTCCCCGACGACTTCGACGCCTTCTGGGCCAAGACGCTGGCGGAGGCGCGCGAGTACGACCTGGACGCCCGTTTCGAGCCGGTCGACACGGGTCTGTCCACGGTGGAGGTCTTCGATGTGACGTTCGCCGGCTTCGGCGGCCACCCCGTCAAGGGCTGGCTGACGCTGCCCGCCGGGGCTGACGCCCCGCTGGCGCTGGTGGTGGAGTTCATCGGCTACGGCGGCGGCCGTGGATTGCCGCACGAGCATCTGCTGTGGGCGTCCACGGGGCGGGCGCACTTCGTGATGGACACCCGCGGGCAGGGCAGCGAATGGGGCGCGGGAGGCAGCACCGCCGATCCGGTGGGCGGGGCTCCCGCCTACCCCGGCTTCATGACCCGCGGGATCGACGCACCGCAGAACTACTACTACCGCCGGGTGTTCACGGACGCCGTGCGGGCGGTGGAGGCGGCCCGTTCGCACCCGCTGACCGACGCGTCACGCACGGTGGCGATCGGCAGCAGCCAGGGCGGCGGCATCGCGCTGGCGGTGGGCGGGCTCATCCCGGATCTGGCGGGCGTGGCCCCTGACGTGCCGTTCCTGTGCGACTTCCCGCGCGCCACGACCCTGACGGACCGTCAACCGTACCGGGAGATCGGCCTCTACCTCCGCACGCACCGAGGGCGTACGGAGGAGACGATGCGCACGCTGTCCTACTTCGACGGTGTGCACTTCGCCGCCCGCGGCCGGGCGCCCGCGCTGTTCTCGGCCGCACTGGAGGACGAGACCTGCCCGCCCTCGACGGTGTTCGCGGCCTTCAACGCCTGGGCCCACGAGGACAAGAGGATCGAGGTGTACGAGTTCAACGACCACGAGGGCGGCGGGCCGTACCAGGAGGCGGTGAAGCTGCGCTGGATGAGCGCCTGCGCCTGAGCCACCCGCCGACTGCCCGAGAGCTGCCAGGGTCCTGTTTCGGCCGAACTGCCCGACCACCCTTCCCTGTTGGTTTAGACCACTGGTAGTTGTGGTGGCGCAATGAGCCCGCACGGCTACGGAACGTCACCACACAGGAGGCGCGGCATGGCCCGCTCCACCCCGCACGTCTCAGCGCTCACCGATGGGGAGCCCCGCTATCTGCGGATCGCGAGCAGGCTGCTGGGCGAACTGCGCGACGGCACGGTTCCGCCAGGCGAACGGCTACCAGGTGAACGGCAGTTGGCCGAGCACTTCGGGGTCAGCCGGGAGACGGTACGGCAGGCCCTCGAGGTACTGCGCCGCGAGGGCCTGGTCGCCACGGACCGGCGGGGCAGTCACGCCACCCTGCCGGGGCTGCCGGTGGAGACACCGGCCTCGCTCACCTTCCCCGTCGGGGCGCGCAGCGCCGACCGGGGCGCTATCGCCCGGGCGACCCTGGTGTGGGAGCCTCCCCCGGCCGGCCATGCGGAGCCCCTGGGACTGGCGCCGGACCGTCCGACACTGGTGCACCGCTACTGGTCGGCCTCGGCCGACGGGCGGGAGGTGCGTATGGCCGTGTCGTCGTTCTCGGCCGTGGCGCTGTCCGAGGTGGAGGAGCTGGCCCGCTACCGGGACCGGGCCGACGGCAGGTCCGCCGCGGAGCTGCGCCGCGCCTACGACTGGATGCGGCGCGCGGGCCTGACCCTGCATCACCGGGACACCATCACCCGGATCGCCGACGCACCTTCGGTCCGGGTCATGCGGCGGGTGCACGACCAGTACGACCGCCCGCTGGAGCTGACCGAGCTGATCGTCGACGCCCAGCAGGACGCTCTCGTCTACGAGTTCACTCTGCCGGCTGCGGTCTGAACCCGAGGCGTCCGGCGGCCCCCGGGTCCTCCTCCAGTCCCTCTCCGGGGTTCAACGGTCCTGCGGGCGGGTGGCCACGACCAGGCGCACCCTGGGACTGCCGTCCGCCCGCCGGCCGAACTCCGGCAGCGGCTGGAGCCGCACCCGGAAGCCGGCCCCGGACAGTTCCCGGCCGAGGGCGCTGAAGGGCATCGTCCGGTAGTACATGACGAAAGGCGGCCGCCACACGGCGTTGCGCACCCGCATCACCGCGTCGAAGCCGAGCAGCATCCAGTACGCCGCCGAGCCCGGCCGGGCGGGGGCGGCCACCGGGAAGACGAAGCGGCCGCCCGGCCGCAGCACCGAGCGGACCTGGGCGAACAGCTGCGGCCGCTCGCTGGGCAGGAAGTGGCCGAACGCGCCGAAGCTGACCACGAGGTCGAAGGCGGGGCCGAACGGCAGGGCGCGGGCGTCCGCCCGTACCAGGTCGACCGGCGGCCCCGCGCCCCGGACGCGCCGCCGTGCGACCGCGAGCATCCCGGCACTGAAGTCGGCACCGGTGACCCGCTCCCGGCACACGCGTCGCAGCACTCCGATGCCCGCCCCGGTGCCGCAGCACAGGTCGAGGCCGGTGCCGAACGGCCCCATCCGGTGCAGCGCGGACGCGGTGGCGTCCAGCACGGTTTCGGGCGTGCGGAAGGGGGTGGCGTCGAACTTGGGGGCGAGCAGGTCGTAGCCGCGCTCGACGGAGGACAGGGCCTGGACGGCGAGCTCACGCAGGCTGGGGCCTTCGGGGCTGAACATCCCGTCAGCTTAGAGCGGCGCGGCTGCGCAGCACCGAGAGCACCCGCTCGCACCAGCGCAGGTTCTCCTCCTCGAAGGCGATGCCGCCCATCAGCGTGAGATACGGCCCGATCCGGTCGGCCTGGCGCAGATACTCCTCCTCGGTGCGCCCGCCCAGCAGGCGCTCCCGCACCCGGGCGTAGCGGTCGAGCTTGGCGCGCGCCCAGGTCGCGCGCTCCTCGACGAGGGCCCGGGTCGCCTCGGGGTCGACACCGTCCATGGCCTGGATCTTGATCATGAGTTCGTCGCGGATGGCGGTGGGCCTCTTCGGCGGTGCCGCGGCGAAGGTCTCCAGGTCCCTGCGGCCGGTCTCGGTCAAGGAGAACATCCGCTTGTCGGGCCGCCGCTCCTGCCGTACCACGCGCGCCTGGACCAGACCGTCCCGCTCCAGCCGTTCCAGCTCGCGGTAGAGCTGCTGCGGGGTGGAGGCCCAGAAGTTGGCGAACGAGACGTCGAAGAGCTTGGACAGCTCGTAGCCCGAGGCCTCGCCCTCCAGCAGGGCGGCGAGGACGGCGTACTTGAGGGACATGTGGACACGGTAGCAGCGGGCGACTATTCTCATCCGCACCTATTCAATTTGTTGACTATGGGAGCCGCGATGAAGGCATTCCGAGAGGCCATCGAGGCACGCGACCTGGACGCCGCCGAGGCGCTGCTGGCCGAGGACGTCGTCTTCACCAGCCCCGTCGTGTTCAAGCCGTACACCGGCAAGGCGATGACCGCGGCGATCCTGCGCGGGGTGGCCCGGGTGTTCGAGGACTTCCGCTACGTCCGGGAGATCAACGACGCCTCGGGCCGCGACTACGCCCTCGTCTTCACCGCCCGCGTGGGCGACCGCACCGTCGAGGGCTGCGACTTCCTCCACCTCGGCGAGAACGGCCTCATCGACGAGTTCACCGTGATGGTGCGCCCCCTGTCGGGAGCCCAGGCACTCGCGGAGGCCATGGGCGCCCAGTTCGAGCGCATCGCCAACGAGGCACGGGAACGCTCGGCCTGACACCTCCCCACTCGCGCCGGAGTGTGGCATCCGGGTGCTCGCGGGACGCGTTCGGCCGGGGCAGCGGGCTGTCTCGGGGGGCCGTTTCTACGTTTGCGGTATGACTATCGGACTTGCTTCGCGGGCTGCCGTGTCCACCTGTGTGCTGTGCACGGCGGGCCTGCTGGTGCTCGCGCCCGCCGCGGCGAGTACGGCCGCGGACTCCGGGCCGTCACCGGGCTCCGCCCCGCGGGCCACGAAGGCGGCGCCCGCCAAGCTGCTGTACCGGCGCGGAACGCAGGTGCGCCCGCACCGCAAGGCGCCCGAGCTTCCCGAACTGTCGGCCAGGGCATGGCTGGTGGCCGACGCCCGCAGCGGCGATGTGCTCGCCGCGCGCAACGCCCACCGCAAGCTGCCGCCCGCCAGCACGCTGAAGACGCTGTTCGCCCTCACCGTGCTGCCGTCCCTGCCGGCCGGCATCCGGCACACCGTCAGCGAGAAGGAGCTGCGCGGCATCGGACCGGGCAGCAGCCTGGTCGGCGTGGCGGAGGATCGCACGTATCGGGTGGCCGACCTCTGGAACGGGGTGTTCCTGAACTCCGGCAACGACGCCGTGCATGTGCTGGCCGCGCTCAACGGCGGTTGGCGGGTCACGGCCGAGCGGATGGAGGCCAAGGCCCGTGCGCTGGGCGCCCGCGACACCTGGGTGAAGTCACCGGACGGGTACGACACGCCCGGTCAGGTGTCCTCCGCCTTCGACCTGGCGGTGTTCGGCCGGGCGGGGCTGAAGAACCCCGAATTCGCCCGCTACTGCAAGAAGCGCTTCGCCCTCTTCCCGGCCCGCGACGGCAGCAGCAGCTACCCCATCCGCAACACCAACCGGCTGCTCACCGGCGCGGACGACGTGGAGCCCTACAAGGGGCTGATCGGCATCAAGAACGGCTACACCAGCCACGCCGGGCACACCCTGGTGGCGGCGGCACGCCGGGACGGGCGCACCCTCGTGGCGACCGTGATGAACCCTCAGGAGGGCGGGGCGCACGCCGTGTATGAGGAGGCCAGGGAGCTGCTGGACTGGGGCTTCGCGGCGGCGGGGCGGGTCGATCCGGTGGGGTCGCTGGACGCGCTGCGCGACAAGCCGCTGACGGGACCCGAGGCGGGGCCCGGTCCGGCTCGGGCGGGCGCCCTGGACGACGGGGGGCGCGTCGGGGCGGCCTGGGCCGTGGCGGGCGCCGCGCTGCTCGGCGGGGCGGTGGTGGGGGTGTCCCTGCGGCTCGCCTGGGGGCCGGTGCCGTCGGACTGACGACGCGACAAATGCTCACATGACCAGAAGGGCGGGGTCAGAACACCGACAGGCCCGTCAGGGTGGTGAAGCGGTCCAGGGCCGCCACCCCGGCAACGGAGTTGCCCCGCTCGTCCAGGCCCGGGCTCCACACGCACAGCGTGCACCGGCCGGGGACGACGGCGATGATGCCGCCGCCGACGCCGCTCTTGCCGGGCAGGCCCACCCGGTAGGCGAAGTCTCCGGCCGCGTCGTAGGTGCCGCAGGTCAGCATGATGGCGTTGACCTGCTTGGCCTGGCTGCGGGTGAGCAGCCGGGTGCCGTCGGCGCGGATGCCGTGCCGGGCGAGGAAGGATGCGGCCAGCGCCAGGTCGGCGCAGGAGGCGGCGACGGAGCACTGCCGGAAGTACTGCTCGAGCAGGACCGGCACCGGGTTGTCGATGTTGCCGTAGGACGCCATGAAGTGGGCCAGGGCGGCGTTCCGGTCCCCGTGCGCGGACTCGGAGGCGGCGACCTCCTCGTCGAAGCCGAGCTGCGGGTTGCCGCTCTCGGCGCGCAGGAAGGCGAGCAGTTCGCCGGCCGCGTCGCCACTGCGGGTGTGCAGCCGGTCGGTGACGACGAGCGCGCCGGCGTTGATGAACGGGTTGCGCGGGATGCCGTCCTCGTACTCCAGCTGCACCAGGGAGTTGAAGCGGTTGCCGGAGGGCTCGCGGCCCACGTGCTCCCACAGATCGTCGCCCTCTCGGGCCAGGTCCAGGGCGAGGGTGAACACCTTGGTGACGGACTGCGCCGAGAACGGCTCCCGCCAGTCCCCCACCCCGTACACGGTGCCGTCCAGTTCGGCGACGGTCATGCCGAAGCTGCGCGGGTCGCGGGCGGCGAGCGCGGGGATGTAGTCGGCGGGCCGGCCGCGGCCGGGGGTCCGCTCGATCTCCTCGGCGATGCGCTCCAGGACCGGCCCGAAGCTCGTCGACGACATCGTCATGACGGCTGTTCTCCGTTCCGGCCCGCCGGGCCCGGTGGCCCTTGGGCGGCATGCGGGGGGCGTACTCAGATGAGGCTCGGACGCGGGCTCAGACGTGGGCGGCTGCCGGTGGGGAGAGCGCGGGCACCGGACGAATGGCGCCGACCGGGCGGCCCCCGCCGAGCAAGGGCTGCCCCGCGAAGGCGGCGAGCGAGTCCGGGTCCACCCCGGCGCGGACCAGCGCGGCGGCGGCGACGGGGACGCGGGCCCGGTCGGCGCCGTCGGCTATCTTCACGGCGACCGCGCGGCCGTCGGGCAGGGCGGCCACCTGCACGCCCTCGAAGCCGTCCTTGGCGAGCAGCCCGGGCACGGCCCGCATCAGCGCGGCCACGTCCCGCCCGGCGCCGGAGGCCATCTCCGGGTGCTGCCGCATCGCGTCGGCGACCCGGGCCTCGGGGGTGCCGGGCGCGGCGGTGGCGATCCGCGCTGCGGCGCGGGCGAGTCCGTGCAGGGAGACGGAGAACAGCGGCGCCCCGCAGCCGTCGACGGTCACCTGGGCGATGCGCTGCCCGGTGAGGTCCTCGACGGTCTCGGCCACCATCTGCTGGAGCGGGTGCGCGGGGTCGAGGTAGTCGTCCAGGGGCCAGCCGTTGAGGACGCAGGTGTGGAGCATGGCCGCGTGCTTGCCGGAGCAGTTCTGGGCGAGCCGGGAGGGCGCCCGGCCCTCGCGGACCCAGGTGTCCCGCACGTCCGCGCCGAACGGCAGGTCCGGCACGTTGCGCAGGTGCCGCTCGGTGAGCCCGGCGGCCACCAGGATGCGCCGCGTTCCCGCGAGGTGGCGTTCCTCGCCGGAGTGGCTGGCGGCGGCGAGGGACAGCAGCTCGCCGTCGAGCGGGAGGCCGGCCCGCACCATCGCCGCGGCCTGCAGCGGCTTGACCGCCGACCGCGGATGGAAGGCGGCCTCGGGGTCGCCCAGCCGGAACTGCGGCTCGCCGTCGGGGCCGAGGACGACGACGGAGCCGTAGTGGACGCCCTCCACCAGCCCGCCGCGGACGAGGTGGGCGACGGGGGCGTGGAAGGGCTCGCGGACCGGGGGTGCGTCCGCGGGGAGGGTGCTGTGGTGCATCACTGCCTGCTGCTCGTGGGTCGGGACGGCACCGGGCGCGCACGGCGCACGATGTCGGCGAGAGTGCTCTCGACGCGGTCGAGATGGTGGGTCATGGCTCCGGTCGCATCCTGCTCCGAGCCGGCGATCAGGGCCTGGAGGATGGCCCGGTGCTCCCGGTCGGACTGCTCGCGGCGGCCGCCCAGCTCGTTGAGGAACGCGGACTGGCGGGCCAGTGCGTCCCGCAGCTCCTCGATGACCCGGCGGAACACCGGGTTCTGGGACGCCTCGGCCACGGCCAGGTGGAAGCGGGTGTCCATGGCGACCCAGGCGGTGGTGTCCGTCTCCCGTTCCATGCGTTCCAGCAGGGCGGAGAGACGGTCCAGGTCGTCCTGGGTGCGGCGCAGGGCGGCGTAGCCGGCCACCGGGATCTCCACATGGCGGCGCACCTCCAGCAGGTCCCCCGCCGAGTAGTCGCCGAATGTGGGATCGGCCACGGCGTCGGCGACCACGAAGGTGCCCCTGCCGGTGCGGGACACGGTCAGGCCCATGGTCTGCAGTGCCCGAAGCGCCTCGCGCAGCACGGGCCGGGAGACCTCGAGGGTGCGGCAGAGCTCCGCCTCGGAGGGGAGCTTGTCGCCGATGGCGTACTCGCCGCGTTCGATGGCGCCGCGCAGGTGGGCGAGCACCGCCTCCATCGCGCTGACGCGGCGCGGGCCGGGCACCCCGCCTGTCTGGCTGTCTGACAGGTTCACGGAAGCGATGGTGCGGTCGCGGGGCCGCCGCTGTCAATCGGGGGCGCTCAGGACCAGATCCCCGGCGCCAGTGCCAGGCCGGCGCAGGCGGCGCCGAGACCGGCCAGCACGCTCCCGGCGACGTTGGCGGCCGCCCGGCTCCGGGCGCCGGTCTCGATCAGCCGCAGGGTCTCCCAGGAGAAGGTCGAGTACGTGGTGAGCGCCCCGCACAGCCCGGTCCCGAGCAGCAGCGCGAGCCGGGAGCCCGCGGCGCCCGCGACCACCGCGCCGGTGAGCAGCCCGAGCACGAGGCTGCCCGCGACGTTCACGGTGAAGGTGCCCCAGGGGAAGCCGGAGGTGTGCCGGGACTGCACGGCGCGGTCGGTGAGGTAGCGCAGCGGGGCCCCGATCATGGCACCGGTGACGACGAGCAGCCAGGTCGTCAACGCCCGGCCCCTTTGAGCATGCCCCGGGTCGCCTGTGCCGCGAGCCACACGGCGGTGAGCGCGGCCAGCGGGGTCGCGACGAGGTAGGTGAGTGCGGTGCGGGCGTGCCCTTCGGCGAGGAGCCGGGCGGTGTCCACGGTGTAGGTGGAGAAGGTGGTGAAGCCACCGAGGACGCCGGTGCCGAGGAACGGGCGGAGCAGCGGGTGGTGGGTCCGGCGGGCCTCGGTGAGGAGCACCATCAGAACGCCGATCAGCGCGCATCCCGCGATGTTGACCCACAGGGTGGTCCAGGGAAATCCGTGGGCCGGCGTCGGCCAGTGCACGGCGGCCGCGTGGCGCGCCGCGGCCCCCGCTCCCCCGCCGAGAGCGACGGCGGCCACGGTGCGTGCCTGGAGGGGGCCTGCGGTGCGGGTCGCGCCGGTGGGGCGGGCCGGGGCCTTCGTGAGGGTCACGGTCGTACGTCTCCTACTCGCGGGGCGGCCCGGACGCACGGGCGCGCGCTGTGGCAAGCAGGGACCGTTGGCGGCGCTCGTGCCGCGGTTCGGGTACGGCGGGCCCCACCGCCGCGCCGCGGGCAACGCGCCCACGGCCGCGGACCAGGGTAGCGCGGCGGACGACGTGACTTTGCGGACGCCCCCTGGGCCCGAGCCGGGCCCGCCCCTACCAGCCCTTCTCGAAGTGGCGGGCCACGTCGGCGATGCGGACCTCGTCGCGCCGGTAGTGCACGCGGCCGCCGATCGGGGTGGCGTGCAGCAGGCCGATGGCGGTGAGGAGGCGGAGGTGGGTGAGGGCGACCGGGTGGGTGAGCCCGAACCGGGTGGCGACGGCCTCCGCGGTGACGCCGGTCTCGGCGAGGGCGGGCTCTCGCAGCCACGCCAGGATGCGCATGCGGGTCGTGTCGACGGGGGCCTTGAGCATGTCGTCCACCTCCGCCCGGGCGTCCTTCTCTCCGGGCCCCTCCACTGTCCCGCAGCCCCGCCCTCCGCGTCCCGCTTGTCGGGCAGCTTGTCCGGGAGAAGCGCAAATACTTCCTCAACTCCCCTGGCGGGCAGGCCGGTTGAGGGGTGAAGCAGCCGGCGCCTCCGAGGGCCGGGCGGACCGGCCTCGATGCGCGTTCATTCAAAGTAGAACGAGTGTTACCGTTCGAATATGGCAGCGCACACCACCGGCATGCGGCTCGAGGAGCGGTGGCGGGAGATCCTCGCGGTCCACGCCCGCACCCTGGGCGAGATCGACCGCGCGCTGCACCCGTACGGGCTGGGCTCCTCGGACTTCGAGGTGCTGGACCTGCTGGTGGCCGCGACGCCCGAGGAGGGCGAGCAGTGCCGGGTGCAGAACCTGGTGGGCCGGGTGCATCTGAGCCAGAGCGCGCTGTCCCGGCTGATCGCCCGCCTGGAGAAGGACGGCCTGGTCACCCGCAGTATGTGTGCGGAGGACCGGCGCGGAGTCTATGTGTCCCTTACGCCGAAGGGGCGCGCGCTGCACGCGGAGGTGCTCCCCCTGCAGCGCGCTGCCCTGGCCCGCGCGCTGGGCGACGGGGCCTGACGGCGGCGGACGCGGATACAGTCAGCCCTGGGGGCGGGCCAGCAGGGTGCGCACTCCCTCCGAGGTGAGGGTCAGACGGTGTTCCGAGCTGCCGTCGATGGTCAGGGACAGGTCGTCGGCCGGCCACTGCGCGGCCAGCGCGCCGAGCGGCACCAGACGGTAGCGGGAGACGAAGGGCAGCAGCCCGGCCATCTCCAGCTCCGAGGTGAAGACGGGCACCACCTGTGCGCCGCCGGGCTGCTCCAGCACCGGCAGGGCGACCGCGCCGGGGTCGGCGGCCTCGTCGTCGGCGGCGTCGTCGGGCACGGGGATCAGGACGTCACTGCTGGCCAGGGCGTCCAGAGCCGCCGCGTTCTCGGTGTCCTCGGCGAGGGCGTCCAGAGCCTGCTGGGCGGGCGTCGGGGCGTTGTTCTCGGGTGCGGGAGTTTCCATGGTGTTTTCCCAGGTTGCGGCGGTTGTGCGGTCCGCCCGGGACATGATCCGCCCCGGGCACGGTGCTGCACGCGTACCCGATCACCCGGGCCGCAATCCTGCTGCTTCCCCGATGAGTCATCGATGAGTCGCAAGCCTGCTCGCCGGCCGGATAGAGACCCCCGCGGGAGCCCCGCGCCCGCATGGCTATCATATGAGCGCCGTCTAGCTCGAAAGATGATCCAGTGACTGTCAACGAAGACTCGTTCACCAATTGGAAGCACCGCGAGGAGATCGCGGAGTCGATGATCCCGATCATCGGGAAGCTGCACCGCGAGCGGGACGTCACCGTCCTGCTGCACAGCCGCTCCTTGGTGAACAAGTCGGTGGTCAGCATCCTCAAGGCCCATCGTTTCGCCCGGCAGATCACCGGCCGGGAGCTCTCGGTCACCGAGACGCTGCCGTTCCTCCAGGCGCTCACCACGCTCGACCTCGGCCCCTCCCAGATCGACATCGGCATGCTCGCCGCGACCTACAAGACGGACGACCGCGGGCTGTCCGTCGAGGCGTTCACCGCCGAGGCCGTCGCCGGCGCCACCGGCGCCAACAAGATCGAGCGCGGCGAGGGCCGCGACGTCGTCCTCTACGGCTTCGGCCGCATCGGCCGGCTCGTCGCCCGGCTGCTCATCGAGAAGGCCGGCTCGGGCAACGGGCTGCGGCTGCGCGCCATCGTGGTCCGCGGCGGCGGCGAGCAGGACATCGTCAAGCGAGCCTCGCTGCTGCGCCGTGACTCCATCCACGGCCAGTTCCAGGGCACCATCACCGTCGACGAGGCGAACAGCACCATCGTCGCCAACGGCAACGAGATCAAGGTGATCTACGCCGACGACCCGAAGAAGGTCGACTACACGGCGTACGGCATCAAGAACGCCATCCTCATCGACAACACCGGCAAGTGGCGCGACCGCGAGGGCCTGTCCCAGCACCTGCGTCCCGGCATCGACAAGGTGGTGCTGACCGCGCCGGGCAAGGGCGACGTCCCCAACATCGTGCACGGCGTCAACCACGACACCATCAAGCCGGACGAGCAGATCCTGTCCTGCGCCTCCTGCACCACCAACGCCATCGTCCCGCCGCTGAAGGCGATGGACGACGAGTTCGGCGTGCTGCGCGGACACGTGGAGACCGTCCACTCGTTCACCAACGACCAGAACCTGCTGGACAACTACCACAAGTCCGAGCGCCGCGGCCGCAGCGCGCCGCTCAACATGGTCATCACCGAGACCGGCGCCGCCTCCGCCGTCGCCAAGGCGCTGCCCGACCTCAAGGCGAGGATCACCGGCAGCTCGATCCGCGTCCCGGTCCCGGACGTCTCGATCGCCATCCTCAACCTCCAGCTGGCCCGGGAGACCGACCGCCAGGAGGTCCTGGACTACCTGCGCGACGTGTCGCTGACCTCGCCGCTGCGCCGCCAGATCGACTTCATCAGCGCCCCCGACGCGGTCTCCAGCGACTTCATCGGCTCCCGCCACGCCTCGATCGTGGACGCCGGAGCGCTGAAGGTCGACGGCGACAACGCCATCCTCTACCTCTGGTACGACAACGAGTTCGGCTACTCCTGCCAGGTCGTCCGGGTCGTGCAGTACGTCTCCGGGGTGGAGTACCCGACCTACCCGGCCCCGGCGCCCTGACGGTGCCGAAGGCGGCACTACCGCCGGTAAGAGGGGCAGATCGGTAACGATCGTCCGCTATGGGTTGCCCGGTCCCGAAGGGTTCCTAGTCTGCGGGCATGCCCCTCTTCAGCAGTCGTACCGCCAAGCGTCCCCGTATCACCCCCGCGCTCGACGACGCCGTGCTGGCGCGCGTTCTGCGGCAGTTGAGCAAACGGGGCGGCGACAGCCGGGCGGTGGACGTGGCCATCGTCTCCACGGTGCTGGAGCAGACCGGCGCCGACTGGGACCGCCGCGACCACCGGGTGTCCGTCCTGGCCGAGGCGACCGCCGACACGGCGATCTCCTCGGCCTGGGTGGACCAGGAGCCGGACAGCGCCGACGCGCTGGTGTTCCACAGCAGGGTCGCCCTGGTGCGGGGACTGCGTGAGCGGCAGATGCGGGACGTGCGGCAGGTGGTGCAGGACTGCCGCCGGGCGAGCGAGCTGGACCCCGCGGACCCGCTGCCCTGGGTGACACTGCTCGGCGTGGCACGGATCGAGCGGTACGCGCAGCGCGATGTGAACGCCATCTGGCGGGAGGCCACCGCCCGCGACCGCTGGCACCGCGAGGCGTATCTGCAGATGATCTCCTACCTCTCGCCGGAGGAGGGCGGATCGAGCGCGGCCGTCCTGGACTTCCTGGACGTGGTCCGCGAGCACATACCGGCCAACGCTCCGTGCGCCGCCGTCGAACTGACGGCTGCGGTGCGGCAGTACCAGGGCCTGCTGGTCCAGGGCGGGGTGCGGGCCATGACGGCCGGTCAGCTGTGGTCCGGCGGTCGGCCGGCCGCCGCGCTCGACCAGGCCGCCGCGCTGTGGCCCAAGCCGGGCTTCTTCCAGCACGCGGGCGCGCTGGCCGACCTCAACATGCTGGCCTACGCGCTGTGCGCGGCGGGGCGGGCCGCGGACGCGCACCCGGTGTTCCAGGTGCTGCAGGGCACGGTCACCGCGTGGCCCTGGCAGGCCGAGGGGGACCCGGTCCAGGTGTTCGAGCAGTACCGGGACAAGGCGGAACGCGGACGGCAGGGCCGGCTCGGCACGGCCTGACCCCGCTCTGCCGGATCAGGTCCGGTGGCCTGACGGCGCACCCTGCCGTGTCACCACCCACGCAAACGAGCGGCACACCTGGTGCCGCTCGTTTCTCGCAGGTCAGGCTCCCCGCAGGCCGGGTCAGGTGCGCGCGAGGATCGCCTGCACCGCCTCGCGCAGGGTCCGCAGCGGATCGGGGGTGCGGTGCTCGGAGCGCCAGGCGACGAAGCCGTCGGGGCGGACCAGGACCGCGCCGTCCTCGCCGACCCCGTGGGCCCGCGCCCAGTCCTGGTCGCCCTCGGGAACCAGGTCCGCCTCGGCACCGCGCCCGATGCGGTGGGAGTCCAGCGGCGCGTTCAGCTCCTTGGCGACCTGCTTGGCCGCGGTGTGCCAGGCGAAGCCCGCGTCCGCGGAGCTGAGCAGCACCGGGTGCCGTTCGTACAGGTCGAGGGTGGAGATCCGCTCGCCGGCCCGCTCCAGCCACAGGTGCGGGGCCCGGCTGCCCGGCGCGCCGTCCAGCACCAGCGCGTCGGGGACGACGGGGGACGCCGGGTCGGTGCCCAGCACCGCGCCGCGCGGATAGCGGTAGCCCAGGGCCACGTTGAGGATGCCGCCCCGCGCGCCGCGCTTGCCCGCGCCTTCGGCGGGGGTGTAGCCAGGGTGGCTGTGCTCGACGGAGCGGGTGGAGGCGCGGGCGCTGGTCGCCTCGGCGACCGGCCGGCGTTCGGTGTCGTAGGAGGCGAGCAGTCCGGGCCCGGCCCAGCCGCCCAGCACGGCGGCCAGCTTCCAGGCGAGGTTGTGCGCGTCCTGGATGCCGGTGTTGGAGCCGAACGCCCCGGTGGGCGACATCTCGTGGGCCGAGTCGCCGGCCAGGAAGACCCTGCCGTCGGCGTAGCGTTCCGCGACGCGTTCGGCGGCGTGCCAGGCGGCCCGGCCGGTGATGGTGACGTCCAGGCCGGGCGCCCCGACGGCCCGCCGGATGTGGTCGGCGCACCGCTCGTCGGTGAACTCCTCCAGCAGCTCGCCGCGTTCGGGGTGCCAGGGCGCGTGGAACACCCAGTGCCGCTGGTTGTCCACCGGCAGCAGCGCCCCGTCGGCCTCCGGGTTGGTCAGGTAGCAGACGATGAACCGGCGGTCGCCGACGACGTCGGCCAGGTCCTTCGAGGTGAAGGTGACGCTGACGTTGTGGAAGAGGTCGCCGGGGCCGGTCTGGCCGATGCCGAGCCGCTCCCGGACCGGGCTGCGGGGGCCGTCGGCGGCGACCAGGTAGTCGGCGCGGATGGTGGTGTGCTCGCCGGTCTCCCGGCTCTTGACCAGCGCCGTCACCCCGTCGGCGTCCTGCTCGAAGGACATCATCTCGGTGGCGAACCTGAGGTCGCCGCCGAGTTCGCGGGCGCTCGCCAGCAGCACCGGCTCCAGGTCGTTCTGGCTGCACAGGCACCAGGCGGTGGGGCTGAAGCGGGCGAGCCCGCCGCCGGGGTCGATCTCCCGGAACAGCCACTCCCCCGCGTCACCCACCAGGGTCGGGGTCTGCAGGATGCCGTGGTTGTCCGCCAGCACGCTGGCCGCCCGGTGGATGCGTCCCTCGACACCGGCGGTCCGGAACACCTCCATGGTGCGGACGTTGTTGCCGCGTCCGCGGGGGTGGATCGAGGTGCCCGCGTGCCGCTCCACGAGGATGTGCGGCACGCCGAGGCGCCCCAGGAACAGGGACATGGACAGGCCCACCAGTGAGCCGCCGACGATGAGCACGGGCGTGCGGTGAGCGTCGCCGGCCTCTTCCACTCGGTTCATTGAAACGCCTCCAGCGTCGCACGCGACGGGCTGTGGGAAGGGGACGCACATTGCATGCCCGGTGCGGGCCCCTTCGTGTCGGGGCGGCACCCGGTTGGCACACGGTTCACCCACTCGCCCCGTGGCGCTCGCGCACCCCGCGGAGCCCGCCGACCATCGACACATGGCGACCCCGGCCCTTCGGACACCGCGGTCGTTCCTGACCTTCCGTGACGAACATCCGCAAAGGACTTGTGCACGGACTTCCATGAGAATGAGGAGAGGTGCGCCGGATGACCATGTCGGGACGCATATCCCAGTCGGCCTTCGACGGTTCGCGGCTGCGGGTGATCCTGCTGCTCGACCTGTACGAGGGAGCTCAGGAGGAGTTCCTCGAGGCCTACGAGCACATGCGCAACAAGGTCGCGTCCGTCCCCGGACACATCAGTGACCAGCTCTGCCAGTCGATAGAGAACCCCTCGCAGTGGCTGATCACCAGCGAGTGGGAGAGCGCCCCGCCGTTCCTCGCCTGGGTGAACAGCGAGGAGCACGTGGAGACCGTACGGCCGATGCACAACTGCGTCCGGGACACCCGCTCGATGCGCTACAGCATCCTGCGCGAGACGCTCCCCGAACGGCCCCTCGCCCCCGAGCGGGCGCGGGACGGTCTGCAGGCCGCGGTCCGGGTCGGCGACGGGGTGGCCCGCCACGCGCTCACCTTCACCGTCAAGCCCGGTTCGGAGTCCAAGGTCGCCGAGCTGCTGGCCGGCTACCAGTCCCCCAAGGCGCAGGTCGACGAGACCACCCGGCTGCGCCGCACCTCCCTGTTCATGCACGGCAACCGGGTCGTGCGCGCCGTGGAGGTCGAAGGCGACCTGCTGGCGGCGCTGCGCCATGTGGCGCGCCAGCCCGAGGTACGGGCGGTCGAGGAGGCCATCAACCCGTATCTCGAGCAGGACCGCGATCTCACCGACCCCGACTCCGCGCGGGTGTTCTTCACCCGTGCCGCGCTCCCGGCCGTGCACCACGTGGTGCAGGGCCGCCCGGAGCCCGCCGGTCTGCGCCGGCACATGCTGTACTACCCGGCCGTCTCCGGCCGCGGCATGGAACTGGCCCGGTTCCTCGCCCACCAGGACGAGGCCGCGGCCGAGGACCCGGACAGCCCGGTGTACGCCAGCACCGTCTTCCAGCGCGACGACATCGTGGTCCGCCTGGTGGACGTCACCCGCGACCTGGACCTCGACATCCCGGCCGCTCTCGGCATCAAGGGCCCCGGCAAGGCGGCCGAGCTCCAGCGGCTGCTGGACGGCGCCGCCATCGGCGTCGAGGGCTCCCTCGACTCGGAGCGCACCCTCAACCGGCTCCTGTCGCACGCCGACATGATGCCCGTCACCGACCGCAGCTCGGCGGAGGCCTGACGGTCAACCGCGGTGGCGTCCGCGGCCTTCGCGGCGCCCGGACGTCACCGGCACACCCGGAGGTATCAACCATGTCCAAGCAGCATCCACGCATCGTGGACCTGAGCGAGACGGAACCCAACCGACGGCGCGGAGGTGACCTCAGGACCCTGCTCACCCCGGCCACGGTGGGCTCCACCAGCGGCTTCATGGGTCTGGCGATCGTCCAGCCCGGTGAGCGGATCGCCGAGCACTACCACCCGTACTCCGAGGAGTTCGTGTTCGTGGTGAACGGGCAGCTCGAGGTCGACCTGGACGGCGAGCCGTATCCGCTCCGCGCCGACCAGGGTCTGATGATCCCCGTCGACATGCGGCACCGCTTCCGCAACGTCGGCGGCACCGAGGCCCGGATGGTGTTCCACCTCGGTCCGCTGGCCCCGCATCCGAGTCTCGGCCATGTGGACACCGAGGAGAACGAGAGCGCCGAGGCGGGACCGCAGCTGACGGTCGGCGGGCCGGAGCGCGGCCGGCCGTCCGAGCCGAGCGGGGCCATAAAATGACCCGCCGAGTGGCCGTCACCGGTGTCGGTGTGGTCGCTCCCGGCGGCATCGGGGCGACGGCCTTCTGGGACCTGCTCTCGGCCGGCCGCACCGCCACCCGCGGCATCACCCTGTTCGACCCGGCCGGACTGCGCTCGCGCATAGCCGCCGAGTGCGACTTCGCCCCCTTCGAGCACGGCCTGGACGCCGAGCTGTGCCAGCACGCGGACCGGTACATCCAGTTCGCCGTGGTGGCGGCCCGCGAGGCGGTGCGCGACTCGGGGATCGACACCACCGCCGAGGACCCCTGGCGCACCGCGGTGTCGCTGGGCAGCGCGGTCGGCGGCACCACCCGGCTGGAGCACGACTACGTCCTGGTCAGCGAGCACGGCCGGCGCTGGGACGTGGACCACGAGAAGGCGGACCCGAAGCTGCATCTGGCGTTCTCGCCGAGCACGCTCGCCTCGGTGGTCGCCGAGCAGTTCGGCGCCAAGGGCCCGGTGCAGACGGTCTCCACCGGCTGCACCTCGGGTCTGGACGCGGTCGGCTACGCCTTCCACATCATCGCCGAGGGCCGGGCGGACGTGTGCATCGCGGGCGCCTCGGACTCGCCGATATCCCCGATCACCATGGCGTGCTTCGACGCCATCAAGGCGACGTCGCCCAACAACGACGACCCCGAGCACGCCTCCCGCCCCTTCGACGCCCACCGCGACGGTTTCGTGATGGGTGAGGGAGCGGCGGTGCTGGTCCTGGAGGAGTACGAGCACGCGCGGGCCCGAGGGGCCGAGATCTACTGCGAGCTCAGCGGCTACGCCACCTACGGCAACGCCTACCACATGACCGGTCTGACCAGCGAGGGGCTGGAGATGGCCCGGGCGATCGACACCACGCTCGACCAGGCCCGGATCGACCCCACGCAGATCGACTACGTCAACGCGCACGGCTCGGGCACCCGGCAGAACGACCGGCACGAGACGGCCGCGGTGAAGCGGTCCCTGGGCGCACACGCCTACGACACACCCATGAGCTCCATCAAGTCGATGGTGGGGCACTCGCTGGGCGCGATCGGCGCGATCGAGGTGGTCGCGTGCGTCCTCGCCATGAAGCACCAGGTGGTGCCGCCGACGGCGAACTACGAGACCCCCGACCCGGAGTGCGACCTGGACTATGTGCCGCGCACCGCGCGCCCCCGGAAGCTCGAGCATGTGCTCTCCGTCGGCAGCGGCTTCGGCGGCTTCCAGTCCGCGGTGCTGCTCGTCGGGCCGGGCGGGAGGACACCATGAGCACTCAGCGCTCCGGGCGCGCCGCCATCACCGGTATCGGGGTGATCGCGCCCAACGGACAGCGCACGGACGCGTACTGGAAATCCGTGCGCGAAGGTCTCAGCGTGCTGGACCGCATCACCCGCGAGGGCTGCGGGCACATGCCGCTCCAGGTGGCGGGCGAGGTACAGGGCTTTGACCCGTCGGCGCTCATCGAGGACAGGTTCCTGGTGCAGACCGACCGGTTCAGCCACTTCGCGATGGCCGCCGCCGCCCTCGCGCTGGACGACGCCGGCCTCGGCAGCGGCCCGGCCGAGCCGTTCTCCGTCGGCGTGGTCACCGCCGCGGGCAGCGGCGGCGGCGAGTTCGGCCAGCGGGAGCTGCAGAAGCTGTGGGGTCAGGGGTCGAAGTTCGTGGGCCCCTACCAGTCGATCGCCTGGTTCTACGCGGCGAGCACCGGCCAGATCTCCATCCGGGGCGGCTTCAAGGGGCCGTGCGGGGTGGTGGCCAGCGACGAGGCGGGCGGTCTGGACTCCCTCGCGCACGCGGCGCGGGCGGTGCGCCGCGGCACCGACACCATGCTGGTCGGTGCGGCGGAGGCGCCCCTCGCCCCGTACTCGATGGTGTGCCAGCTCGGCTACCCCGAGCTGAGCACCGTCGCCGAACCGGACCGCGCCTACCGCCCGTTCACCTCCTCGGCCTGCGGCTTCGTGCCGGCGGAGGGCGGTGCGCTGCTGGTCGTCGAGGACGAGCGCAAAGCCCGGGAGCGCGGGGTGCCGGTGCGGGCCACGCTGGCCGGGCACGCCGCCACCTTCACCAGCGCGGCCCGCTGGACCGACTCACGCGAGGGGCTGGCCCGTGCGATCCGCGGCGCCCTCGACGAGGCGGGCTGCGCGCCCGAGGAGATCGACGTGGTCTTCGCCGACGCGATGGGCGTGCCGGAGGCGGACCGCGCCGAGGCGCTGGCGATCGGCGACGCGCTCGGCGGACACGGCCGGCGGGTGCCGGTCACCGCGCCGAAGACCGGCATCGGCCGGGCCTACTGCGCGGCGCCGGTGCTGGACACGGTGGCCGCGGTGCTCGCCATGGAACACGGTCAGGTGCCGCCCACGCCCAACGTGTTCGACGTCTGCCACGACCTCGATCTCGTGACGGAGCGCGCTCGCACCGCCGAGCTGCGCACGGCCCTGGTCCTCAGCCGGGGACTGATGGGCTCCAACGCGGCGCTGGTCGTGCGCCGCGGTGGCGAATCCGCCCGGTAGGACCGGGCGGGGAAGGAGCAGATCCCATGATCACCACCGAAGTGACCTTCGACGAGCTGGCCGCTCTGATGAAGAAGGCGGCCGGCATCACCGTCGATCCGCAGGAGCTCAAGCAGTCGGCCGAGTCGCCGTTCGACTCCTTCGGTCTGGACTCGCTCGGCCTGCTCGGCATCGTCGGCGAGCTGGAGAACCGGTACGGCCGGTCCCTTCCCCCCGACTCGGAGCGCTGCAAGACGCCCCAGGAGTTCCTCGACCTCGTCAACAGCACCCTCAAGGCTGGAGCCTGAAAGTGGCCGGACACACCGAGAACAGCATCACCATCGACGCTCCCTTCGACCTGGTCTGGGAGATGACCAACGACCTGGAGAACTGGCCGGACCTGTTCAGCGAGTACGCCTCGGTCG
Organism: Streptomyces thermocarboxydovorans; assembly: GCF_039524635.1. Taxonomy (NCBI): domain Bacteria; kingdom Bacillati; phylum Actinomycetota; class Actinomycetes; order Kitasatosporales; family Streptomycetaceae; genus Streptomyces; species Streptomyces thermocarboxydovorans. The sequence goes on from NZ_BAAAGU010000001.1 coordinate 70,262, forward strand.
AGGTGCTCTCGCGGGAGGGCGACACCACCACCTTCCGTCTCACCATGCACCCGGACGAGAACGGCAAGGTGTGGAGCTGGGTCTCCGAGCGCACCCCCGACCGTGCCGCGCGCCGGGTGAAGGCGCGCCGGGTGGAGACCGGCCCGTTCGCCCACATGGACATCCTGTGGGAGTACACGGAGCTGCCCGGCGGAGTCCAGATGAAGTGGACGCAGGACTTCGCGATGAAGCCGGACGCGCCGGTGGACGACGAGTGGATGACGGACAACATCAACCGCAACTCGCGCGTCCAGATGGCCCTCATCCGGGACCGCATCGAGCAGGCCGCCCGGGAGCGCGAGAACGCCTCGGTCGCGTCCTCCCGCTGACCGCGGGCCCAGGGAAAGGACACAGCGCATGCACCACGCCCTGATCGTCGCCCGGATGAAGCCCGGGTCGGCGCCGCAGATCGCCGACATCTTCGCCGACTCCGACCGGGGTGAGCTGCCTCACCTGGTCGGGGTGACGCGGCGCCGGCTCTTCCAGTTCGGGGACGACGTGTACCTGCACCTCATCGAGGCGGAGCGGGACCCGGGGCCGGCCATCGCCAAGCTGGCCGGTCACCCGGAGTTCCGCGGCATCAGCGAGCGGTTGGAGGCGTACGTCAGCGCCTACGACCCTGCGACGTGGCGCTCCCCCAAGGACGCCATGGCCCAGTGCTTCTACCGCTGGGACCGCGACGCCTCCTCGTGAGGCGGGCGCATCTGGGCCGAGGCCGCCGGTTTCGCGTCAGTCGCGAGAGCCGGCGGCCTCGGTGTGTGTGGAGAGGGCCGGTGACGGTTTCCGTCAGCCGGAGCCCGGCGTCACCTCGGGACGGTGCACTCGAAGGCGTGCAGATAGGCGTTGACCGGGTTGCTCTCGCCGATGGCCAGGCCGGCGTCGGTGAGCCGGTCGGTCATGGACTGCCGGGTGTGCTTGGCTCCGCCCACGTTGAGCAGGAGCAGCAGGTCCATCGCCGTGGTGAACCGCATCGACGGGGTGTCGTCGACGAGGTTCTCGATGACGATGACGCGGGCGCCGGGCCGTGCCGCCGCACGGACGTTGGCCAGGGCCCGGCGGGTGCTGTCGTCGTCCCACTCCAGCACGTTCTTGATGATGTACACATCGGCCGTGACCGGGATGGTCTCGCGGCAGTCCCCCGCGATGACCTGGACGCGGTCGGCGAGCGCGCCGCCCTCGCGCAGGCGCGGGTCGGCGTTCTCCACGACGCCCGGCAGGTCGAGCAGGGTGCCGTGCAGGTGGGGGTGCTTCTCCAGCAGGCTGGCCAGGACGTGGCCCTGGCCGCCGCCGATGTCCACCACCGAGGACACGTCCCCGAGGTCGAGCAGCCGGGCGACGTCGCGCGCCGACTGCTCGCTGGAGGTGGTCATGGCCCGGTTGAACACATGCGCGGACTCGGGGGCCGCCTCGTTGAGGTACTGGAAGAACTCCCGGTCGTAGACGTCCTCGAAGACGTTGCGGCCGGAGCGCACCGCCTCGTCCAGCAGCGGCCATACGTTCCAGGTCCACGGCTCGGTGCACCACAGAGCGATGTAGCGCAGGCTGTGCGGGTCGTCCTCGCGCAGCAGCCGGGACATCTCGGTGTGGGCGAAGGTCCCGTCGGGGCGTTCGGTGAAGACGCCCTGGCAGGTCAGCGCCCGCATCAGCCGGCGCAGGGTGTGCGGCTGGGACTTCACCGCCGCCGCCAGCTCGTCCACGGTCATGGGGGTGTCGTCCAGCGCGTCCGCCACGCCCAGGCGGACGGCCGCGCGGACGGCGGCGGCGCAGGCCGCCCCGAAAACGAGCTCTCTCAGCCGCATGGGCGGCGGGGGAGCCTGATCAACGGTCGTCATCCGTTGCCTCGCTTCTGCAGTGCTGTCGGTGGGGGGTGTGGGAGGTGAACGGGCGTCAGCACATGCCGGCGGGCTCGGAGAGCGTGCAGGTGTTGCGGCTGAACGTGTTGTTGGTGGCGGTGTCCCGGTTGGCCAGGTCGGCCGGGCTGTTGCCGGTCACCAGGTTGTCGCGGATGTCGTTGTTCTCGTTGGGGGTGCCGACGAAGCTCTTGAAGAGCACGATGCCGCCGGACAGCGGGGAGGTGCCCTGGTTGTTCTCCACACGGTTGTAGGTCACGCGGGTCTTCTCGGCGCCGGTGAGCACGATGCCGGAGCCCTGCAGGAAGGGCAGCCGCGCGGTGGCCGCGCAGTACTTGTTGTTCTCGTGGATGTGGTTGTAGCTGACGCTCATGTCGCCGGCGCGGGGCGAGCGCTCGTCGCCGACGACGAACACGGCGGCGCAGTTCCCGGTGGCCTCGTTGTGCTCGACGCTGAGGTCGCGCAGCCGGCGCACGGTGACGCCGATGCGGTTGCCGGACAGGCGGTTGTGGCGGACGAGGGTGCCGTCGGTGTCGCGGGCGCCTTCCTCGGTGTCGACGGTGTTGGCGATGAACAGGCCGGCGTCGCCGTTGTCGCGGGCGGCGTTGTGGTCGATGACGCTGCGCACGGAGCGTTCCAGGGCGATGCCCCAGGTGCCGTTCTTCTCGGCGAGCACGCCGCGGACCTTCAGCCGGTCCGTCCCGGTGGCCCACAGGCCGTGCTTGGCGTAGCCGCTCAGCGCCAGGGACTGCACGGAGACGTTCTTGAGGGGCTTGTCGTCGGTCCCGAGGACGCAGACGCCGCTGCCCGCCTTGGCGCAGGCGTCCTTCTCCTTGCTGTCGGGCACCAGCACGGTGCGGGCGGCGCCGGAGCCGCGCAGGGTCAGGTCCGGCACGGTGACGCGGACGTGCTCCTTGTAGATGCCGGGCGCGATGAGGATCGTGTCGCCGGGCTCGGCGGCGTTCACGGCTTTCTGGATGGACTGGCCGGGCTGGACGCGGTGCACGGTGCTGTGGTCGGCGGCCGACGGGGTGGCTCCCAGGCCCGCGGCGACCACGGCCGCGGCACAGGCGAGATACGTGAGGTTTCGTCTGGTCATGTGCCGAAGCTATGAGGCGGTTTCCCGGGCCGCCACCGCTGATCACCCGCGCGGAAGCGCCTGGTAGGCCGTCCGGCGGGAAAAGGCGACGGGCCGTCAGAAATGCTGGACGACGGGCCGTCAAAGGGCTAGCCGCCCCGTACATGTCGTGGTTAGGGTTACCTAAGTTCGACGCGGTGGGCAAGGGCCGACACGGTGGTGGCCCCAGCGGCGCGCCGTCGCTCTCGGCGCGTTGTCGGGCATGGGCCATCAGGCCGGCGAGGCGCTGGTGCCGGTGCTCGCCGGACTGACCGTGCAGCGCGGCGCCGTCGAGTGCGCCCGGACCGGGGAGCGCGCTGAGATCTGCTCGGTGTTCGGCAAGTACGGCTACACGCCCGCCGACGACAGCCCGTTCGCCAACCGCATCTTCGGCCCCGAGGCGGTCGAAATCTTCTACCGGGCCCCGGCCGATGTGAAGCGCTCGCTGTTCGACTACCACCGCAGCACCAACTACTCTGTCGCCGACCTGGAGTTGATCGAGTCGCTGTCCCGGACGACGTACCAGGAGAAGGTGCAGGGCAGGCAGCGGCTGCGGATGATGAACGTCTCCCGGATCCGCGAGGTGGCCACCCTTCAGGACGGCGTCGAGGTGACGATGGAATACCTGCCGACCGGTGAACGCGAGACCCTCCCCCGCGATCTTCTCGTCTGCGCGACCGGCAACCGGCCGCGGAGCCTCGCCGACAACCTCGGCGAGAGCGCCAAGCTCTGCCTGCGCGACGAGGAGGACCAGCTGCGCGTCGGGCGCGACCACCGGGTGGAGACCAACGCCAACGACGTCACCGCGGACATCTACCTCCAGGGCGGCGGCACGGAGCACACCCACGGCGTCACCTCGACCCTGCTCTCCACCACGGCCGTCCGCTCCGGCGAGATCTGCGCGTCCCTGCTGGGCCGCCGCCGCTCGGCGCAGCCGCGGGCGACGGCGGATCTCGCTCGCGGGTAGCCGGTCCGCACAGGGAACGCCGGCGCCGGTCCGCGTGCCGCGCCGCGGAGACGGCCGGCTGAGCGGAGACGCCCGCTAAGCGGAGGCGGGCCGCTAAGCGGAGGTGGACCGCTGAGCGGAGGTGGACCGCTGAGCGGACATCGACCGCGGCATGGCGAAGGACCACGAAGTTTTCGTCGTGCTGTTACCAGGGGGTAGGCAGCGGCACGCTCTTGCTATACAGTCCGTCAGCAAGCCTCCCGCCGTTACCGCGGGTAAGTCCCGGTGGGCGCAGCGAGGCCGAGTGCATCGCACGGACTGACCGAGGAGCCCCGCACCATGGCACTGAGCATCTCGCGGCCGGACACCACGCCCCAGCCCGCCGAAGAGGGCGTCGCCCGCCGGCTGCTCGACTCCTCCGCGCAGCTCTCCTACGACCCGCTCACCGAGGTCGACTGGGAGACGCCGCTGGACACCGGCTATCACGGCGCCAGCCCCGAGTGGAGCACCCTGTACGGGACGGCGTACTGGAACGAGATGACCGAGGAGCAGCGCAGGGCGCTGACCCGCCAGGAGGCCGCGTCCGTCGCCTGCACCGGCATCTGGTTCGAGATGATCCTGCAGCAGATGGTGCTGCGCGACATCTACGCCAAGGACCCCACGGACGACACCTTCCAGTGGGCGCTCACCGAGATCGCCGACGAGTGCCGCCACTCCATCATGTTCGCCCGCGGCGCGAAGAAGCTCGGTGCCCCCGCCTACCGCCCGCCCCGGGTCGCGCTCGAACTGGGCAGGCTGTTCAAGACCGTCGCCTTCGGCGAGGCCGCCTACGCGGCGATCCTGGTCGCCGAGGAGGTCCTCGACGTCATGCAGCGCGACTGGATGCGCGACGAGCGGGTCGCGCCGTTCGTGCGCACCATCAACAACATCCATGTCGTCGAGGAGTCGCGGCACATGAAGTTCGCCCGTGAGGAGACGCGCAGGCACCTCGCGCGCGCCGGACGCCTTCGCCGCAGCGCCCACGCGGTCGTCATCGCCATCGCGGCCTACGTGATCGTCACCAGCATGGTGAACCGCAAGGTGTACGCCAACGCCGGCCTGGACGAGGAGCGCGCGGTGCGCGAGGCGCGGGCCAACGAGCACCACAAGGCCATGCTGCGCTCCAGCTGCGCCGGCCTCATGGAGTTCCTCGGCTCGGTGGGGCTGCTGACCAGGCCGGCGCTGTACTGGTACAAGCGCGCCAGCCTCATCTGAACCCAAGTCCCGCCCAGGACACGACAGTTACGACAGTTGCTCTCACCTGCTCCCACGAGCTTCAGCCGAGCGGACGACTGAACCATGGCCTTCGCGATCACCCAGACCTGCTGCAACGACGCCACCTGCGTGTCCGTCTGCCCGGTCAACTGCATCCACCCCACTCCCGACGAGCGGGCCTTCGGCAGCACCGAGATGCTGTACATCGACCCGAAGGCCTGCATCGACTGCGGCGCCTGCGCCGACGCGTGCCCGGTGGACGCGATCTTCCCGGTCGACCGGCTGACAGCCGGCCAGCAGGAGTACGCGGAGATCAACGCCGCCTACTACGAACAGGACGAGGCTCCGGCGCAGCCCGACGAGGCCGAACCCGGCCCGCTCTTCCACACCTGGGGCAGGCCGGTCTTCGACCGCGTGCTGCCGTCCGGCTTCGGGCCGCTGCGGGTCGCCGTCGTCGGTACCGGACCGGCCGGGATGTACGCGGCCAAGGACCTGCTGCTGCACACACCCGCCGAGGTCACCCTCATCGACCGGCTGCCGGTCGCGGGCGGACTGGTCCGCTTCGGCGTCGCACCCGACCACCCGTCCACCAGGAAGGTGAGCGAGACCTTCGCCCACGTCCACGCCCACCCCCGCGTGCGCACCCACCTCGGCCTCGAAGTCGGCAAGCACGTCACGGCGGAGGAACTGGCCGCCCACCACGACGCGGTGATCTACGCGGTGGGCGCGGCCACCGACCGCCGGCTCGGCATCCCGGGCGAGGACATGCCCGGCACGCTCTCCGCCACGACCTTCGTCGCCTGGTACAACGGGCATCCTGAGGTCGCGCCCGACGCCGTGGACCTCTCGTCCGAGCGTGTCGTCGTGATCGGCAACGGCAATGTCGCCCTCGACGTGGCCCGCATCCTGGTCTCCCCTCCTCAGACTTTGGCCGGCACCGAGATCGCCCGGCACGCGCTGGAGGAGCTGCGCCGCAGCAAGGTGCGCGAGGTGGTGCTGCTGGCCCGCCGGGGCCCCGAGCATGCCGCGTACACCCGGCCCGAGCTGCGCGCCCTGAAGCACCTCTCCGGCGTGGACCTGCTGATCGACGACCACGACCCGAGGATCGCCCCGGCCATCGACCAGGCCGGGCCGAGCGACAAGGCGGCCGTGCTGCAGGGCGTGCCCCGCGAGCCGGTCGACTGGTCCGTGCCCCCGTCCCCCGCCGCGTCGGACGAACGACGCCGTATCGTCCTCCGCTTCCACTCCGCGCCGCTGGAGATCCACGGCGACCGCGCCACCCGCGCGGTGCGCGTGAAGGGCGGGAACGGTGACACCGAGATCCCGGCCGGGACGGTGCTGCGGGCGATCGGCTATCGCGGGGTGCCGCAGGCGGGGCTGCCGTTCGACGAGGCCACCGGGACCGTGCCGCACGAGCGCGGCAGGGTGACCGGCATGCCCGGCACCTACGTCGTGGGCTGGATCAAACGCGGCCCCTCGGGCGGCATCGGCGCCAACCGCGCCTGTGCGGCGGAGACGGTCGGCACCCTCCTCGCCGACGCGATCGCGGGCGCCCTGCCCGTCCCGACCGGCACCGCCCGGGCCTTCCACCGCCTGGCCCGGCGGCGCCGGCGCCGCTGATCCACGTCCCGGGAGAACCGGCGTCCGCACCCGTCTCCCTCCACCGCTTCCTGACCGGGCAGCGGATGAAGGACGAACTGGTGGAGGCCGCCTGCCGGCTGATGCGCTGCGGCATGGTCCTGCTCGCCCTGACCATCGGCTGCACCCTGCTGCTGATCCTGCGCTTCGTCATACCCGGCGTGCTGGCCGAAGCCCTGGCCGGGGGCGTCATGCTCTGGTTCGGCCCGTGCTGGTACATCCTCCCCTTCCGCCTCCGCCGCCGCGCCGCCCGCCGCTCCGCCGACGGGAGCTGACCGGCAACGCTGACCGGCAACGCTGACCGGCGACAGCTGACCGGCTACACCGACGCGTGTTCCGCGTCCGGCCGCCACAGGGAGCTTCCACGGGCACCGCATGGTGCCCGCACGCATACCCTGGGCCGGAACTATGGTGGCCCGCCACATGTGCCCCCGACCTGCCTCTTCCTACCGTGTGCCGACACGTCCGTACCCCGTCCCCACCGCACACGAGGAAGTGGCGCACATGGCCTCCGCAGCATCCGCTCCCCCGACGCCGTCGAATCTGAAGCGCATCGTCGCCGCGTCCCTCATCGGCACCACCATCGAGTGGTACGACTTCTTTCTGTACGGCTCGGCCGCCGCGCTGGTCTTCAACAAACTGTTCTTCCCCGAGTCCGACCCGCTCGTCGGCACACTGCTGTCTTTCCTGACGTACGCGGTCGGCTTCGCGGCGCGGCCGGTCGGCGCGCTGGTCTTCGGGCACTACGGGGACCGGCTGGGCCGCAAGAAGCTGCTGGTGCTGAGCCTGCTGATGATGGGCGGGGCCACCTTCGCGATCGGTCTGCTGCCGACCCACGCCACCATCGGCAGCGCCGCGCCCGTGCTGCTCACCGCGCTGCGGCTGGTGCAGGGCTTCGCGCTGGGCGGTGAGTGGGGCGGCGCCGTGCTGCTGGTGTCCGAGCACGGGGACGCCGAGCGGCGTGGCTTCTGGGCGTCCTGGCCGCAGACGGGCGCTCCGGCCGGGCAGTTGCTGGCGACCGGTGTGCTGGCGTTCCTCACCGCGGTGCTCTCGGACGCGGCGTTCGGCAGCTGGGGCTGGCGGATTCCGTTCCTGCTCTCCGGTGTGCTGGTGATCGTCGGTCTGTGGATCCGGCTGTCCGTCGACGAGTCGCCGGTGTTCCGGCAGGCGCTGGAGCGGGCCGAGGCGCGCAAGGCGGAGGCCACCGCCGTCGCCGAGCGGATGCCGCTGGTGGCGGTGCTCAAGCACCACTGGCGTGATGTGCTGGTCGCCATGGGCGCCCGCATGGCGGAGAACATCAGCTACTACGTGATCACCGCGTTCATCCTGGTGTACGCCACCGTCTCGGCCGGTGTCTCGAAGCAGACCGCGCTGAACGCGGTGCTGATCGCCTCGGCGATCCACTTCGCGGTGATCCCGGCCTGGGGCGCGCTGTCGGACCGGATCGGCCGGCGGCCGGTGTATCTGATCGGTGCGGCCGGTGTGGCGCTGTGGATGTTCCCGTTCTTCGCCCTGATCGACACCGGCGGCTTCGGGGCGCTGCTCCTGGCGGTGACCGTGGGTCTGGTGCTGCACGGCGCGATGTACGCACCGCAGGCGGCGTTCTTCTCCGAGATGTTCGCGACCCGGATGCGCTACTCGGGTGCCTCCATCGGCGCCCAGTTCGCCTCGGTGGCGGCGGGCGCGCCCGCCCCGCTGATCGCCACCGCGCTGCTGGACGCCTACGGCACCTCCGTGCCGATCGCGCTGTATGTCATCGCGGCGAGCCTGCTGACCGTGGTGGCCCTGGCGGCGGCGAAGGAGACCCGCCACCGGGACCTGGCGGACATCGCCTCCTCCGGCGGCACCACCGGGCCGGTCGAGGCCCAGAAGACGGAGGACGCTCCGACCGTCTGACGCCCCGCGACTCCGCTCCACCGGCCCCCGTGCGCGCCCCGCGTACGGGGGCCGGTGCGTAGGCGGGGGCGTCGTACGGGGTCGGCGTCAGGCGGTGACGTCGTACGGGGTCAGTGCGTCAGTGCGTGAGCGGTGGTGCCGAGGGGTCGGAGAGGCGGTGCAGGCGCAGGGCCAGCTGTATCTCCAGGGCGCGGGCGGGGCTCTGCCAGTCGTCGCCGAGGAGGCGGCCGACGCGTTCCAGGCGCTGTGCGACGGTGTTCACATGGACGTGCAGCTCGTCCTTGGTGCGGGCGGGGCTCATGCCGCAGGCGAAGTAGGCGTCGAGGGTGCGGACCAGCTCGGTTCCCCGGCGTTCGTCGTAGGAGACGACCGGGCCGATGGTGCGGTCGACGAAGCCCGTGACGTCGCGATCGCCGGCGAGCAGCAGGCCGAGGAAGCCGAAGTCCTCGGCGGCGGCGCCATCGCCGGAGCGGCCGAGCAGGCGCAGGGCGTCCAGGCAGCGGCGGGCCTCCGCGTAGGCGGTGGCCACGGTGTCCGGGCGGGCGGTGAGGCGTTCGACGGGGGCGGAGGCGCCGACGCTGACCGGTTCGTGGACGGCCGTGCCCAGGTGGCGGGCGGTGCGACGGGCGAGACCGGTGGCGGTGTCGTCGCCGGTGAGCGGCAGCAGCAGGACGGTGCCGCCGTCGCGGGCGGCGGCGAGGCCGTGCCGGGTCGCGGCCAGGTGCGAGGCGGCGGCCCACAGCCGTCTGCGGGTGTCGGCCTCCTGCTCGGCGTCGTCGGTGCCGCCCTCCAGGCGGGCGGCGAGCACGACGTGGGTGGCGTCGAGGTCGGCGTGCAGCCGGGCGGCGCGGTCGCGCAGCAGACGCGGGTCGCGGTCGCGGGCGTCGAGGAGGTCGTCGAGGAGTTCCCCGCGGACGCGCTGTTCCGCCTCGGCGGCGGAGCGGCGGGCGAGCAGCAGCAGCGAGGTGACCATGGCGGCGCGTTCCAGCGTGCGCTGGTCGACGGGGTCGAGCCCGGGGTGGCCGCGCAGCACCAGGGCGCCGAGGAGTTCGTCGCCGGCGGCCACGGCGGCGATCCAGTCGTCTCCGTGCCGCACCGCGTGCCCTTCGGCGCGGGAGGACTCCAGGGCGTCGGCCGGGGCGGCGTCGGCCTCGGTGAACCGGACTTGGCCGTCCAGGACCTCGGAGACTGCGGCGGCCACGTCGTGCACACCGCCGCCGCGCAGCACCAGTTCGGCCAAGCGGTCGTGGACGTCGGAGGCCCGCTCGATGACTCCGCTGCGGTCGCGGATGATCTCGTTGGCGTGTTCCAGGTCGGCGAGCGCGGAGCGGGTCTCGGCGAGCAGGTTGGCCGTGTCGATGGCCGCGGCGGCGAGGGCCGCGAAGGAGCCGAGCAGGGCGATCTGCTCGCGCTCGAAGACCCGGGCCCGCCGGTCGGCGGCGAACAGCACGCCGATCACGGTGTGCCCCAGCGTCAGCGGCACGCCGAGGATCGCCACCAGGCCCTCGTCGCGCACACCGGCGTCGATGGCGCGGGTGTGCTGGAAGCGGTCGTCGCTGAAGTAGTCGTCGGTGACATAGGGGCGGGCGGTCTGGGCGACGAGCCCGCCGAGCCCCTCCCCCATGCCGAGGCGCAGCTGCTGGAAGCGGGCGGACACCGAGCCCTCGGTGACCCGCATATAGGTGTCGCCCCTGGCCGGGTCGTTCAGGCTCAGGTAGGCGACGTCGGTGCCGAGCAGGGAGCGGGCGCGCTGCACGATCGCCTGGAGCACGGCGTCCAGGTCCCGCAGGCCGGCGAGGTCGTGGGCGGTCTCGAAGAGCGCGGACAGCTCGGCCTCACGCCGGCGCCGCCCCTCCAGCTCCGCGCGCACTCGCAGGGCGAGCAGCTTGGCCTGCTCCAGCGCGGCGATCCGCTCGGCCGGCCGGCCCTCGGCGCGGGCCAGCAGCACCGGCTGCTCATAGGCCTCGGCGGGTGCGCCACGGGCCAGCAGCTCCAGGTACGGCGTCTCGGCGTCGCCGGGCTCCGGGCCGGCGGCGGGGCGCGGGCGCCCCTGGGCAGGGGCTTCCAGCCCGGCGGACTGCACATGATCGCGGGACATGACCACAGGATTCCTCATCGCACGGCCGGTCCGGCAGGCCTGTGGAAAACTCGTTCCGGCCCCTCGGGCCGGCCGCCGGACCGGTTCAGTGCGCGGTCCAGCCGCCGTCGAGGACCAGTGAGGTGCCCGTCACGAAGGCGGCCTGGGGTCCGCACAGGTAGGCCACCGCCTCGGCGACCTCCTCCGGTTCGATCAGCCGCTTGACCGCGCTGTCCTGGAGCAGCACCTCGCTCAGCACGCGCTCCTCGGGGATGCCGTGGGCGCGTGCCTGGTCGGCGATCTGCTTCTCGACCAGGGGGGTGCGCACATAGCCGGGGTTCACGCAGTTCGAGGTGACGCCGTGCCGGGCGCCCTCCAGCGCCGCGGTCTTGGACAGCCCCTCCAGGCCGTGCTTGGCGGCCACATAGGCGGACTTGTAGGCGGAGGCGCGCAGTCCGTGGACGGAGGACACATTGACGATCCGGCCCCAGCCCTGCTCGTACATGTGGGGCAGGGCGCCGCGGATCAGGCGGAACGGCGCCTCCAGCATCACGGTGAGCACGGTGTGGAAGACGTCGGGCGGGAACTCCTCGATCGGGCGGACCAGCTGCAGCCCGGCGTTGTTCACCAGCACGTCCGTGCCCGCGGCGGCGACTTCGGCGGCGTCGAGGTCGGTGAGGTCCACGACCTGCGGTTCGACCGCGCCGCCCAGTCCCCGGGCCGCCTCGGCGAGCGACTCCAGGCCCGAGGCGTCCCGGTCGACGGCTCTGACCTTGGCCCCGGCGGCGGCGAGCCGCAGGGCGCAGGCGCGGCCGATACCACCGGCGGCGCCGGTGACGAGAGCGGTACGGCCACCGAGGTCGAGCGAGGAGGCTTGGGGAGCCGGAACGGCACGGGAGGCGGTCATGTCCCCGACCCTAGGCAGCCCCCGCACCCCGCCCCATGTGGTCAGCCCCTACACTTCAGCCGATTCCCATGGGGTCGAACCATGTGGGGGCGTCCGACAGGGCCTGCTTGATCCGGAAGCGTGAGAACTCGTGCAGCTCCGGCAGCGCGTCCACCGGGAACCAGGCGACGTCCAGCGACTCGTCGTCGTTGACCCGCGCCTCGCCGCCGACCGCCCGGCAGCGGAAGGTGATGTCCATGTACTGGCAGATGTCGCCGTTGCCGTAGGTCACCGGCTGGAGCGCCTGCACCAGCACCACCCGCTCGGGGACGCAGCGCACCGCCGTCTCCTCCTCGACCTCCCGCACGGCGCAGGCCGCCGGCTGCTCCCCCGGCTCCGGGATGCCCCCGATCACGGACCACGTGCGGGTGTCGGCCCGGCGGTTCAGCAGCACTCTGTCCTCGGCGTCGAAGACGAGGGCGGTGACCCCGGGAAGCCACAGCAGCTGATGGCCGGCGGACTCGCGCAGCGTGCGGATGAAATCAGGGGTAGCCATGCTCTCGACCCTAACCGCCCGGTCGGTTCCCCCGGCCCCCCTTCACCCGCCGCCCTCCGGTGGTGCGGCTACGCGTCACCGGCGCGCCGGGCGCGCAGGCCGGCCCCGGCGGCCCAGCCCAGGCCGCCCGCGGCGACCAGCACCAGCGCGATCTCCGGCGCGATGCCGACCCGGGTGGCCGGGGTCTGCGTCGAGCGCAGCGGCACCTCCTGCACCAGGGAGTCGGCGACGAACATGCCGGTCTTCTGCGAGATCGTCCCGTCCGGCAGGATGACCGCGCTGACCCCGCTGGTGACCGGCACCGTCACGGTGCGGCTGTGCTCCACCGCGCGGACGCGGGACATGGCGAGCTGCTGATAGGTCATCTCGCTGCGGCCGAAGGTGGCGTTGTTGCTGGGCACCGAGATCAGCTGGGCGCTGCCGGTGACCGTGTCCCGCACCGCCCAGTCGAACGCCGCCTCGTAGCAGGTCACCAGGCCCACCCGGGCACCGCCCATGGTGAACACACCGGGCTCGCCGCCCCGGCTGAAGTCCTGGCGCACCATCGACGTCCACTCGTCGTTGATCGCGCCGATCAGCGGGCGCAGCGGCAGGTACTCGCCGAACGGCTGGATCTGCCGCTTGTCGTAGGTGTCGACGGGGCCTTTCTCCGGGTCCCACAGGATCTGCTCGTTGAGCAGCTTCCCGTCCTTGGCCACCACACCGCCGACCGAGACCGGCGCGCCGATCGCCTTGGCCGCGCGGTCGATGGCGGCACGCGCGTCGGGGTTGGCGAACGGGTCGATGTCGGAGGAGTTCTCCGGCCACAGCACGATGTCCGGCCGCTCGGCCTTGCCCGCCTTCACCTGCTCGGCCAGGCGCACCGTCTCGCGCGAGTGGTAGTCGAGCACGGCGCGCCGCTGCGCGTTGAAGTCGAGCCCGAGGCGCGGCACGTTGCCCTGGATGACGGCCACGGTGACGGTGCCGTCCTCGGCCGCGTCACTGACCAGCGGCCGGGCGGCCACGGCGCCCGCGACGGGCAGGGCGACGCTCACCGCACCGACGACCGCGGCGGCCTTCCGCACCGTGCCGGTGCGCCGCGCCTCGATCAGCACCCGGACCAGCTCGGCCAGGCCGAAGCCGCACAGCACCACCGCGAAGCCCAGCACCGGGGTGCCGCCGACGGCGGCCAGCGGCAGGAAGACGCCGTCCGCCTGCCCGAAGGCGATCTTGCCCCAGGGGAAGCCCTCGAACGGCACCCGGGCACGCACCGCCTCACCGGCGATCCACAGCGCCGCGGCCCACACCGGCCACCCCGGCAGCCGGGACACCGCGGCGACACCCACGCCGACGAGCGCCACGAACACCGCCTCGATCACCACCAGCGCGATCCACGGCCCCGGGCCGACCTCCACGCCCGTCCACACCAGCAGCGGCAGCAGGAACCCCAGGCCGAAGAGGTAGCCGAGGCCCAGCGCCGCCTTCCAGCGGCGTCCGCGCAGCACCCAGCCGAGGACGCCGAACGCGGGCAGGGCGAGCCACCACAGGGTGCGGGGCGGGAAGCTGACATACAGGAGCAGGCCGGAGAGCGCGGCCGCGGCGGCCGGCACGAGCCGCGCGAGCCACCGCCCGCGCACGGGCGCATTCTGCGGCGGCTTCGACTCCGACTCGCCGACGGGAGCAACGGTGACGGTCACTCCGGGAGTCTAAGACGCACACACCGCCCACCACAGCAACACCCTCGGAGCAGCTCCCTCAGGGGCGCGGGGAACTGCGCGACCAGCCCCCACCAGCCCGCACACGCCACCCGACCGGAACCACCCACCCCCTGCTGCGCCCCCGCTCAAGCGGCGCAGCCCTCCTCACAAGACATCCCCAAATCGCCCACCAGCCGTTAACGTGTGCCGGTGCCCTGGTCGCAGGGACGACCGGGGTCCTTCACACAGTCGGGGGCGACGCGTACGGGGTGCGGGGTGGGTTCCACGGGCATGGCTGCGGCCGGCGCGGATGCGGACGGCGAGAGACGAAACGGACTGGACGTCGCGGGCGTCGTGGTCCTCGGCGCGTGTGCCGCCTGGCCGCTGATCACGGCGGCGGTCCGCGGCGGCCGCCCCGAGGGCATGCTGCTGGCCGTGCTCGCGGTGGCCGCCGGCTACGCGGCGGGCCGGATCGGCGGCACGCTGCTTCCGGTGGCCGCGCCCTGTGTCTGGGCCCTTGCCGGTGCGGGCCTGGCCGTGGCCGTCCCGCATCTGGCGCCGGGGCCGCAGATGTCCACCCCGCTCGGTCACGCCGGGGCGACCGCCGCCGTGCTGGCCCTGTCCGCCGGCGCCGCCTGCTGTGCCGCCTGGGCGGCCACCGCGTCGGCCCTGCGGATCGCCCTGCGGCTGCTGGCGGCCGGCATCGCGGTGACCGCCGCCGTGCTCGGCTCGCCGGCCGGCTGCGTCGCCGGAGCGCTGGTGCTGCTGTGCTCCCTGGCCGCCGTCCGGGTGCGGCGCCGGGGTCCGGGCCTGATCCTGCTGGCACTGGCCGTCGCGGGAGTGGCCGCGACGACCTGGGCGGTGGCCCGCGACGCCCTGCCGGACGGGCTCACCGGCTCCCTGGAGGGCCGGCTGTCCGCGCACCGCGTGGATCTGTGGCGGGACGCGCTCGGCATGGTGCGGCAGCACGCCGGTCTGGGCGTCGGTCCGGGCCGGTTCGGGGAGCTGAGCACGGCGTCCGGCGAGTCCCTGCTGTCCGACGGCAAACCCCACTCCGCACCGCTGCAGCTGGCGGCCGAGCAGGGTGTCGTCGGGGCGCTGCTGCTGGCGCTGGCGTTCGGCTGGGTGCTGTACGCGCTGTGGCGCAGCCCCCGCTCCACCCCCGTCGTGCTGACCGCGGGCGCGGCCCTGACAGCGGTCGCGGCGATCTCCTCGGTGGGCAATGCGCTCAGCTTCACCGCGGTGTCGGTGGGCGTGGGCCTGCTGGCGGGGACGGCGACGGCGCGCCCCCTCGCCCCGGGAACGCCGCCGCGTACCTCGGACGCCCATCCCCACGAGGACCGGCTCAGCAGGTGAGCCCGGCCCTGCGGATACGCCCTCACGCCCGCCTGCGTTCCGGCGCGTGCCTCAGGGCGCGGCGTTCCGCCGGTGCGGGCGGAGCCGGTCGCGGATGACGTGGACCGCGGCCTCGGCGTCGTCCACGGTGACGGTGAAAGTGTGGCCGTCCCACAGGCGCAGCATCAGGCCCTCGCCCTGCCGTACGACGACCGCCGTGCCCTTCTCGGGCCGCCAGCGGTAGCCCCAGCCGCCCCAGTGCCGCGGGGTGACGTGCGGGACGAACTCCGCTCCCGCGACCTGCGACAGCGGGATGCGGCGGCGGGGCACCCCGATGTGGCCGCAGCGCACCTCCAGATGCTCCTCGTCGACCACCAGCGCCACATGCACGAAGGCGAGGGTGCCGAACAGGACCAGCAGTCCCGCGGCGATGCACCCGACGACCGCCATGACCAGCGGCGCCACGGCGGAGGTCCAGGCGGAGTCGACGGCCAGTGCGATGCCTAGGGCCATGCAGGCGGCTCCGGCCAGCGCGATCAGCCACTGGGCGCGGTTGGTCGCGCGCCCGGTCCAGACGTCCGAGTACGGGGCGTGCTCACCGTGGGGGTGGTGGTCCCTCATACTTTGAGACTACTCAGGATTCGCACCGCGGGTACCGCGTCGCACAGCGTTACTGAACCTGCCGCGGCCCGCGCGGACGGGTACGAGCGGAAGGCCCGGCAGGCACAACTGGAGACCGGGCAGGCAGGGCGGTAGGCCGGGCAGGCAGGGCGGTAGGCCGGGCAGGCGGGCCCGCCCTATGGGCATCGCGCGCCCGCGCTCCAGAATCTCGAGAATCTCGCGACCCCGTTCAGGCCGTAGGGGTGACCTGCTTCAGCAGGCGGCCCTCCGCGTAGGTGAGGGCGGATGCGGGCAGCGCGCCCTCGCGGCCGCTGAGCAGGACCGTCAGGGAGCCGCTCGCGGGGGCGTCGGGGGACGGCTCGGCGCCGATGCGGCGCAGCGCCTGCGCGGCGACCGCGCCCGCGGAGCCGTGCAGGGCGAGCGGCGGGGCGGCGGGGCGCTGCACGGCGGCCCGGATGCGTTCGGCGACCAGTTCGTAGTGGGTGCAGCCCAGGACGACGGTGGTGACATGCTCCGGCGTCAGCTCCGCGGCGGCGGCGACCGCCTCGTCGATGGCGTTCTCGTCGGCGCGTTCCACGGCCTCGGCGAGTCCCCAGCAGGGCACCTCGGTGACGCTGACGCCGTCGGCGAAACTGCGGATCAGGTCCTTCTGGTAGGGGCTGCCGGTGGTGGCCGGCGTGGCCCAGATCGCCAGCGGGCCGCCGCCCGCCGCGGCGGGCTTGATCGCCGGGACGGTCCCGATGACCGGCAGGTCCGGTTCCAGGCGGGCGCGCAGGGCGCTCAGCGCGTGCACAGTGGCGGTGTTGCAGCCGACGATCAGCGCGTCGGGGCGGTGGGCCGCGGCCGCCTCGGCGACGGCCAGGGCACGCTCGGTGAGGTCCTCCGGTGTCCGCGGACCCCAGGGCATGCCGTCGGGGTCGAGGGAGAGGACGAGATCGGCGTCGGGGCGGAGACGCCGTACCGCGGCGGTGGCCGCGAGCAGACCGATTCCGGAGTCCATGAGCGCGATCTTCACCCGGCCACGATAGACGATGGCCCGCTTCCGGCCGCTTCCGTGGGGCAGACTGCGCAGCGTGAGCGTGCTTGCGTGGACCGCCGTCGGATCACTCGCCGCCTGGCTGTGGCTGCTGCTCGGCCAGGGCTTCTTCTGGCGCACGGACCTCCGCCTCCCGCCGCTGCGGGAACCGGAGCGATGGCCGCGGGTGTGCGTGGTGGTCCCGGCCCGGGACGAGGCGGCGGTGCTGCCGTCGGGTCTGCCGTCGCTGCTGGCGCAGGAGTATCCCGGGCAGGCGGAGGTCTTCCTGGTGGACGACGGCAGCACGGACGGCACCGGGGAGCTGGCACGCGAGCTGGCCCGGCGGCAGGGCGGGCTGCCGCTGACGGTGGACTCGCCCGGTGAGCCGCCGGCCGGCTGGACCGGCAAGCTCTGGGCGGTGCGGCACGGCATCGCGCTGGCCCGTACCCGTGCGCCGGAGTACCTGCTGCTGACGGACGCCGACATCGCGCACGCGCCGGACAGTCTGCGGCGGCTGGTCGCGGCGGCGCACGGCAGCGGTTTCGACCTGGTCTCGCAGATGGCCCGGCTGCGGGTGGCGAGCGGCTGGGAGCGGCTGGTGGTGCCGGCCTTCGTGTACTTCTTCGCCCAGCTGTACCCGTTCCGCCGGATCGGCAAGGACGGCGCGCGCACGGCAGCGGCGGCGGGCGGCTGTGTGCTGCTGCGCGCCGGGACGGCCGAGCGGGTGCGGGTCCCGGAGGCGATCCGGCACGCGGTGATCGACGACGTGGCCCTCGCCCGGACGGTGAAGCGCGCCGGAGGGCGGGTCTGGCTGGGGCTCGCGGACGGGGTGGACAGTGTGCGCCCCTATCCCCGGCTGCACGATCTGTGGCGCATGGTGTCGCGCAGCGCGTACGCCCAGCTGCGGTACAACCCGGCGCTGCTGGCGGGCACGGTCGCCGGGCTGGCGCTGGTGTATCTGGTGCCGCCGGTGGCGGTGGTCGCGGGCGCGGCGGCGGGGAACGGGCCGGCCGTGGCCGCCGGTGCGGCCGCCTGGCTGGTGATGGCGGGGACTTACGCGCCGATGCTGCGCTACTACCGGCAGCCGCTGTGGCTCGCTCCCCTGCTGCCGTTCACCGCGCTGATGTACCTGCTGATGACGGTCGACTCGGCGGTGCAGCACCACCGGGGGCGGGGTGCGGCCTGGAAGGGCCGCACCTACACGCGTCCGGACGCCGTGCCCGAGGAGGGGTGAACGGGCCGCAGTCCCGGGTCACTTGCGGCTGCCCTGTGCGGTCACGCGGCAACTGCGGCCCGTCGGCGCCGGGTCACCTGCGGCCCGTACGGTCCGGCGTCACTTGCGGCCCGTACGGTCCGGCGTCACTTGCGGCCCGGTGTCCAGTTCATGCCCCACCCGTAGGCGTAGTCGATGGTGCGCTGCGGGCTGACTCCGCGCTCGGGCACCAGGTAGCGGGCCTCGCGCTGGACGACGAGGTCGCCGTTGCCGGAGTTGGTGATCAGGGCGAGGGCGCACACCGTCGAGGGCACGGTGCACTCGTCCAGCGAGAAGTCGATCGGCGCGCCGTGCTGCGGGGTCAGCGTGACATGGGCGTTGAGGTCGGCGAAGGAGCGGGCGCCCTCGTAGATGGTGACGAAGACCAGGATGCGCCGGAAGTACTGCTTGTAGTCGAGGTTGACGCGGAGGTTCTCGCCGGTGGCGACGGCGCCGGTGCGGTCGTCGCCGTCCAGGTGGATGAAGGGCGGCTGGTGGAAGGAGCCGAAGGCGTTGCCGAGAGCCTGGACCACTCCCTTGGTGCCGTCGCTCAGTTCGTACAGGGCGCACAGGTCGAGGTCGAGGTCGGAGTGCAGGGCGACCGGGCGGCCGAGCTTGGCGGCCCAGCCCGAGAACTGCTTGCGCACCTGCCAGTTGAGGTTCACGTGCAGGGCGCCGGAGGTGCCGCCCTGCTTGGTGAGCGAGACGGAGGGTGCCGACTTGGTGAGCGTCACCTTGGTGAGCTGGACCGGCGCGGGGGGCGTGGCCGGCGGGGGCGGCGTGACCGGCTGGGTCACCGGCGGCTGCGGCGGGGTGACCGGCCGGTTCACGGTGTGCGCGGCCGGGGGCGGAGTGGAAGGTGCGGCCGGGGTGGGTGCCGCGTGCTGGGGCTCGTCCACGGTGATGCCGTAGTCGGTGGCGAGGCCCTCGAGTCCGCTGCTGTAGCCCTGGCCGACGGCGCGGAACTTCCAGGCGCCCTGGCGGCGGTAGAACTCGCCGAGCACGAACGCCGTCTCGGTGGTCGCGCCGGTGTCGTCGAAGCGGGCCGCGACGGTGCCCTGCGCGGCGTCCTTGACCTCGATGTAGAGGCCGGGGATCTGCCCGAAGGTGCCGCCGTCGCTGGAGGCGGCCAGGATCACCGTCTCGATGCCGGGCTCGATGCGGGTGAGGTCGACGAGGAGGTTGTCGGTGACCTGGCCGCCGGCGGTGCGCTTGCCCTCGTGCCGGACGGCCCCGGAGGCGTGGCTGGGCTGGTTGTAGAAGACGAAGTCGTCGTCGGAGCGGACCTTCCCGCCCACCAGCAGCAGTGCCGAGGCGTCGGCGTCGGGCACACCGGGGCCGGAGCGCCAGCCCAGCTCCACCCTGAGCGCCGTGGTCGGCACCGGCGTGTTCGATCCCTTCGGCATTGACATGTCCGCCCCCCATGAGGTGTTCGCGCCAGGCCCGTTCCCGGCATCCATCGGGTTGTCGTCGGCCCAACCTATTGCGGGATCAACTCCGTCATCCAGCCCGCCGCAGGCGACGGGCCGCGGGCGCGGATCCGGCTGCGGGGAGAACAAGCGGGCAACCGCCGGTAACCCGCCTGGGCCTTGGCCTTTACACCAAAGTTCGGCTGCGCGAGGTCCGTTTTCGTCAAATTCGCTCGCATTGGGGAACTCCAGGCCACTGAAGACCCCTAAAACAACCCTCTTATCGGTCTCCCCAACCAGCACATCGTGGGCTTAACTTATGTGCCATGACCTCCCCCCGCTCCACCTATGGCGGCGGCTACTACTCCGCCTCCTTCCCGGACACCCCGATCTACGACTCGCTCGTGGCCGAGCGGGGCACCCCGCAGATCGCCCCGATCCGGGTCCCCGCCGCCTACGACGCGCCCGGCAGTTCGCTGCCGGCGCTCCCGTCGGCGCTGCCCGCCCTCCCGGCGGCACCGTCCCAGCCCGCGTACGGCTATCCGCAGGCCCCGCAGCCCGCACCGCTGCAGCAGGCGCACGCGCCGTACATCCCGCAGCAGGCCTCCGCGCCGCGCGGTTACCCCGGGCCCCAGCCGCAGCCGCCGCGTCCGGTGGCTCCGGCCGCGGGTTACGAGGCGATGCGCCCCGCGGCTCCCCGGCCGGCTCCGGCGCAGTATCAGGACCCGTACCAGAACCAGCAGTACCGCGGATACTGAGATCCCCTGCGGGCCACCGGCCGGTGACTGGCACGATGGCCCCATGGGGAACGCGCGACTGCACTCGATCCACGTCCATCCGGTCAAGGCGTTCCGGAGCGTTGCGCTCCGGGAAGTTGCCGTGGAGCCCTGGGGGCCGGCCGGAGACCGGCGCTGGATGCTGATCGACGACAGGGGAAAGGTCGTCACCCAGCGCCAGCAGCCGCGCCTCGCCCTGGCCGCCGCCGAGTTGCTGCCCGGCGGCGGTGTCCGGCTGTCCGCGCCCGGCATGGACCCGATCGAGGTGCCCGTGCCCCGGCCGGGCGGCACCGTCAGGGTGCAGCTCTTCGACGACAAGGTCGACACCGTCCCGGCCGAGGACCCCGCCGCGCACGCCTGGTGCAGCACCTGTCTCGGCGCCGCCGTGCGCCTGGTGCACCTGGACGACCCGGCCACCCGCCGCCCGGTCGACCCCGAGTTCGCGCTGCCCGGAGAGACCGTCACCTTCGCCGACGGCTTCCCCCTGCTGCTCACCTCCACCTCCTCGCTCGACGCCCTCAACTCCCTCATCGCCGAGGGCGAGCACGCGGCGGAGGGCCCCCTGCCGATGAACCGGTTCCGGCCGAACGTCGTCGTCGACGGCGCCCCCGCCTGGGCCGAGGACGGCTGGACCCGCATCACCATCGGGGAGGTCGCCTTCCGGGTCGCCAAACCCTGCGGGCGCTGCGTGGTGACCACCACCGACCAGATCACGGCCCGGCGCGGCAAGGAGCCCCTGCACTCGCTTGGACGGCACCGCAGGTCGGGCGGCAGACTGGTCTTCGGACAGAACCTCGTGCCCGTCTCGCCCGGCACCCTCCGGGTCGGGGATCCGGTCGTCGTCGTGGCCTGAGTCCTCGTCAACGCGACGACGGCCGGGGCCGCCCCCTGCGGGGGACCCCGGGAACCGGATCGCGGGCCGGCGCGTTGGCACTTGCGTGAGAAGTGCGTGAGACGGCTGCGAAGGGGGGACTGCGACCGTGCGTGCGATCAGCGGCCTCTGGCGCTGGCGGCACAATCCGCTGTGCCGCCCGACCGACCTGCTCGAGGGCTGGGTCGCCCTCACGGCACTGCTGCTCCTGCTCATCGCCGCCCCCGTGACCGGTGTGCTGGCCGGGAACGCCGCCCAGGACGCCCTCCAGCAGACCGTCCGCGAGCAGAACCGGTCCCGGTACGCCGTGACGGCGACGGTGATCCGCGCTCTGGAGCCGTCGGCCCTGGACCTGGACGCCGAGGCGGCCACCGGGCAGGACCTGCACAGCCGCGTCCTCGCCCACTGGACCGCGCCCGACCGCACCGTCCACCGGGGCACGGTGCCGGCCCGGCTGGAGGATCCCCGGCCGGGCGACCGGTTCCGCATATGGACCGACCGCAACGGCCGGCTGGTGGCCCGCCCGCTCGACGCCGCGACGGCCACCACGCACGCCGTGATCGCCGGTGTCGGCGCCGCCCTGGTCGCCGCCGGCCTGATCGAGTGCGCCCGGCGGCTCATCGTCTGGCGCATGGTCCGCCACCGGTACGCGCTCTGGGACCAGGCATGGGACCGGGCGGGACCGGACTGGGGACGGACCGGCACCGGCAGCTGACGGGCTTCCCGCTCCGGTCAACCCCCAGGCCGCGCGCACGCTACGGTGGTCCGGCGCAAGCAAAACCGCGAACAACCTGCGTACGACGAGGTGGGGGCACAGTTACGCCATGGCACAGGGCACGGTCCAGGTGACGCACACCGGCACCTCGCGGTGGCGGCGCCGCACGGGTGAGTACGCATCGCTCGCCGCCGCCCTGGAGGCCGCGGCCGACGGCGATGTCCTCACCGTCGCCCCCGGCACCTACCGGGAGAACCTCGTCGTGCGGCGGGCGGTGACCCTGCGCGGTCCCGACGGCTCTCCCGGCTCGGTGCGCATCGCGCCCGCGGACGGTGTGCCGCTCACCGTGCGGGCCGCCGCGGTCGTCCGGGACCTGCATGTGGAGGGCCAGGATGCCGCCGCCCCCGCGGTGCTGATCGAGGAAAGCACCCCGGAGCTGCGGGACATCCGGGTGGTCACCCGGTCCGCGGCCGGCATCGAGGTGCGCGGCACCGCCCGGCCCTCGGTCCACCGCTGCTCGGTCGACAACCCGGCGGGCATCGGCATCGCCGTACTGGACGGTGGCGGCGGGGTGTTCGAGGAGTGCGAGGTGGTCGCCGCCGGGCAGGCCGGCGTGGCGGTGCGCGGCGGCGCCCAGCCCCGGCTGGAGCGCTGCCGGGTGCACCACACCTCCGGATCCGGGCTGACCGTGACCGGGGAGAACTCCGCGCTGGACGCGACCGGTTGCGAGGTCTACGAGGTGCGCGGCAGCGGCGTGCAGGTGACCGCGCGGGCCACCGCGCAGCTCACCGACTGCGATGTGCACCGCACCACCACCGACGGGGTCACGCTGGACACCGACGCGGTGCTGACGCTGGCCGACTGCCGCATCCACGACATCCCGGAGAACGCGGTCGACCTGCGCTCGCGCTCCGTGCTCACGCTGACCCGCACCACGGTGCGGCAGTTCGGGCGCAACGGCCTGTCGGTGTGGGACCCGGGCACGCGGGTGGACGCCGACCACTGCGAGATCTTCGACAGCACCGGCGACTATCCGGCGGTGTGGGTGAGCGACGGCGCCACCGCCGTCCTGGACTCCTGCCGGGTGCACGACGTGCCCGACGCCCTCTTCGTCCTGGACCGCGGCTCACGGGCGGACGTCGTCGACAGCGACCTGTGGCAGGTGCGCAACACGGCGGTGTCGGTCAGCGACGGGGCCACCGCCCAGCTGGACGACTGCCGGATCCGGGACGCGGCGACCGGCGCCTGGTTCCGCGACCACGGCAGCGGAGGCACCCTCAGCAACTGCACGCTGGACGGCATGCAGACCGGCCTGATCGTCACCAAGGGCGCCGACCCGGCCGTGGAGCGCTGCACCATCAGCTCCCCCGCCGAAGCGGGCGTCTACGTCTCCGCGGGCGGCCGCGGCAGCTTCCTCAACTGCCGGGTCACGGGCAGCGGCGGCTACGGCTTCCACGTCATAGACGGCAGCCGCACCACGCTGCGCAAGTGCCGCACCGAGCGCTGTGCGCGCGGCGGTTACGAGTTCGCCGACGGCGGCGCGGACGCGGTGAACGGCGCGGGCGGTCCGCTGGTCGAGGAGTGCACCAGCGACGAGAGCGGCAGCCTGCGGGCGCCCGCGGCGACGGAACGGGCCGTGCAGTCGGTGAACACCTCCCCCGGGCTGCTGGGCGGGGTGCCGGAGCAGCGCGTGGAGCGGCCCGCGGCCGCACAACCCGCGCCGGCCGCCGCCGCACCGGCCGCGGAGCCCGCGGCGGCGGTGCGCACCGCCAAGGACGTGCTCGGTGAACTCGACGCGCTGGTCGGCCTGGAGAGCGTCAAGCGCGAGGTGCGGGCGCTCACCGACATGATCGAGGTGGGCCGGCGCCGGCAGCAGGCGGGACTGAAGGCCGCGTCCGTCAAACGGCATCTGGTGTTCACCGGCTCCCCCGGCACGGGCAAGACGACGGTGGCCCGTCTGTACGGCGAGATCCTCGCGGCGCTCGGGGTGCTGGAGAAGGGGCATCTGGTCGAGGTGTCGCGGGTGGATCTGGTCGGCGAGCACATCGGGTCCACGGCGATCCGCACCCAGGAGGCGTTCGAGCGGGCGCGCGGCGGGGTGCTGTTCATCGACGAGGCGTATGCGCTGTCCCCCGAGGACGCCGGGCGTGACTTCGGCAAGGAGGCCATCGACACGCTGGTGAAGCTGATGGAGGACCACCGGGACGCGGTGGTGGTGATCGTCGCCGGGTACACGGCCGAGATGGAGCGGTTCCTGTCGGTCAACCCCGGTGTGGCGTCCCGGTTCTCGCGGACCATCACCTTCAGCGACTACTCGCCGGAGGAGCTGCTGCGGATCGTGGAGCAGCAGGCGGAGGAGCACGAGTACCGGCTGGCGCCGGGTGCTCCGGAGGCGTTGCTGAAGTACTTCACGGAGATGCCCAAGGGGCCGGCGTTCGGCAATGGGCGTACGGCGCGGCAGACGTTCGAGGCGATGGTGGAGCGGCATGCGAGCAGGGTCGCGCAGCTGGCTGAGCCGGATACGGATGATCTGACGTTGTTGTACGCGGAGGATCTGCCGGAGCTGGGGTAGGTCGTCGGGCGCCGGCCCCTGGGGGAGCTGTGCAGGGCGCCCACCCCTGCGGGTGCTGTGCAGGGCGCCCACCCCTGCGACCGCGCCAGGGGCTCCGCCCGTGGACCCCGGCCTCGCCCGCCCGCCACCCGACTCGGTTGGCTCCAAGGCTGGCCCTGCTCGGTGGTCAGGGGGTGGGCTCTGTCGGTGTCTTCGGGGCGCGTGGGGTGGGGAGTTCGGGGTGGAGGCGGGTGAGGAGGCGGTGGCGTTCCTCGGTGTAGGCGGGGTCGGACTGGTAGTCGGAGTGGCCGAGGATGGGGGCCGGCAGCGGGTGGGTGGGGGTGCGGCCGTAGGCGAGGGGGTCCTTGAGGGGGGCGCGGTCCACGGCGGGGCCGCAGTCGCCGGGCAGGCCGATGGGGCCGCCGATGGGGTCGGTGAGCCGGTAGAGGTTGCGCCAGCAGTCGACCTCCTCGTGCAGTTTGCCGAGCGCGTCCGGGCCGAAGTGGGCGGGGAACCAGCGGCCGTAGAGCCGCTCCAGCGGTGAGCCGTAGGTGAGCAGCGCGACCCGTTTGCGGGTGGCGGGGTCGAGCTGCCAGGCCGCGGCGGCGGCGAGGACGCTGCCCTGGGAGTGACCGGAGAGGACCAGGCGGCCTCCGGTGGAGGCGGTCCAGGTGGCGATGCGCCAGGTGAGGTCGGGCACCGCGCGCTCGGCGTAGCAGGGCGGTGCGAAGGGGTGGGCGGCGCGCGGCCAGAAGGTGCCGACGTCCCACAGGATGCCGATGGTGCGGCGTGCCGAGGCGTCCTTGTAGGCGCGGCGGCCCCAGGTGACGAACAGTATGAAGCCGAGGCCGATCAGCCAGGAGCCCAGCGCCTGGGCGGTCTCGGCCGCGCCGTGCACCACGGCGTGGCTGCCGCGGGCGGCTTCGCCGGGGGTCTTCTCCGTGGCCAGCGCCCCGAACAGGGCGCCGGCGCCCAGCAGCAGGGTGGCGGCGGAGGTGACGGCGACGATCCGCGGTCCCCGGTCGGTCAGGGAGGCCATGGCGCGGGCGTACGCGATGCGGCGGGTGCGGTGGGGGTCGGTCGCCTCCCCTGGGTAGTCGCTCGCCACGGCGGCGCGCTCGGCCCGGGCGAGCTGCCAGGCGCGGTGGGCCAGCCAGCCGCAGAGCATCAGCAGCAGCACGAGCAGCGGCGGGATCACCGAGGCCTGCCAGGTCAGCAGCACCGGCGGTCCGGGGATCGACGTGCCGGTGCCGTCCAGCCAGTCGGACACCCGCTGGGCGACGCCGCCGGACATCACCCCGCCCAGCGCGCAGGCCAGCATCGCCACGGCAGGTCCGGCCAGGCCCCGCATGGCGGTCCGCCGGTCGGGGTCGGTGCGGTGCAGGACGCGGGCGACCACGGCGAGGACGATCACCAGCAGGCCCTGGGCGAGGGCCAGGGCGCCGAAGGTGGCGTCGCCGGGCAGCCGGCCCGCCGACTCCCAGCCGGGACGCTCCCAGCCGGCGTAGAGCAGGCTGAGCGCGAGGAGCGCCAGCGCGGACAGCGGCAGCAGCCGGACCAGGCGTACGTCACCGGCGGAGTCGAGGCGGCGTTCGCTGCGGCCCCGGCGGCAGACCACCCAGACGATCACGGCCGCGCCGGTCACCAGCGCCGCCCCGAGGAGCACACCGAGCACATGCAGCAGGGCCGGGCCGCCCGGCCGGCGGTCCTCGCGGGCGGCGGCGGAGCCGACGGCGGCGGCGACCGTCAGCAGTCCGGCGGCGGTGTGCGCGGCACGGAGCCGGGCGACCAGGCGGCGCCCGTACCAGAAACCGGGCCTGCCGAGCGCGCTGCGCGAGCCCTCCTCGCCGGTCTCGGGGGCGCGGACGAGGGGCTGCTGGGCCTCGTAGGCGTTCCAGGTGCGCAGCGACAGGTACCACAGCAGGCCGGTCAGGGCGAGGGGCACGACGGCGGCGAGGGCCAGTCTGCGGCCGGGCATGCTCCACCAGCCGCCGTCGGTGAGGTGGGGGGAGAGGAAGCCCAGCCAGGAGTGCCCCTCGGCACACGTCCGGGTGCCGGCGCACTGCCATGCGGCGAGGTCGAGGGCGACCTCGCAGGCGGCGGCGACCAGGAGCACCGTCAGGCTGAGTCCGGCCAGGCGCACCAGCAGGCCGTAGAGCCGGACGGTGCGTCTGCGGCCCCGGGCGGTGGGGCGCATCCAGTGGGCGAGGTTGACCACCATGAACGGCAGGAGCAGCAGCCACAGGGCGCGGGTGCCGTTGCCGGAGGTGAGGTTGCACCAGACGTACGCCTCGGGGACGGGACCGTCCCTGCGGTCACCGGGCCGCCTCTCCGCGTCGGCGTCGTCGGCGCGCCGGAAGACGGCGGCGGTGTCGTCGCCGGTGACGCGCACGGTGCGCGGGTCGTCGAGCATCCGCTCGGGGGTGGTGCCGCCCACCCCGTGGACCAGGAGTTCCAGTGCGTGCCCGGCCTGCTCCCCCGGGCGTGCGGGATTCTCGCCGTCCCCTCCCGGTCCGCTCGCTGCCGGCCTGTGATCCTTCGCGCGTTCCACCGTGTCGCACTTCCCCGTGACGTGCCGTCGGCTCCGACCGTGCGGGCACAGCCTCTCCTGCGCCGGGGCGGCTGACACCCGCCGTCACGGAATCTCCCCGGTCCGTGTGACCGGCACGCGCCTCGCGACCCAACGGTGACATGTGCGCGACCAGCCACCGGTGGCGCCGGGGACGGTGCGGCATGGGAGGATGGGACGTCCGCGCACCGGTGACGGGGAGAGGTCGGCTCGCCGGAACGCGTGCGCCGGACGTGTCGGTCGGATGGCGGCGGAAAGGACCGAAGCGTACGTGGGTGAGAATCAGAACCTCCTCGCGGAGCAGCGGCGCACCCTGATCCTCGACGAGGTCCGGCGCCGGGGCGGAGTCCGGGTCAACGAGCTGACCCGGAAGCTGGGCGTGTCGGACATGACGGTCCGCCGCGACCTGGACGCGCTGGCCCGGCAGGGTGTCCTGGAGAAGGTGCACGGCGGTGCGGTCCCGGTGGTCGAGGCGAGCACGCACGAGCCCGGGTTCGAGGCCAAGTCGGGCATGGAGCTGAGCGCCAAGGAGGACATCGCGCGGGCGGCGGCGGAGCTGGTCCCGCCGGGCGCGGCGATCGCGCTGTCGGGCGGCACGACGACCTACGCGCTGGCGCACCAGCTGCTCGACGTGCCCGATCTGACGGTGGTGACCAACTCGGTGCGGGTGGCCGACGTGTTCCACGCCGCGCAGCGCACCTCGGCTCCCCGGCAGGGCTCGGCCACGGTCGTGCTGACCGGCGGGGTGCGCACCCCGTCCGACTCGCTGGTGGGGCCGGTGGCCGACCAGGCGATCGCGGCACTCCACTTCGATCTGCTGTTCCTCGGCGTGCACGGGATATCGGTGGAGGCCGGTCTGTCCACGCCGAACCTCGCGGAGGCGGAGACCAACCGCCGGCTGGTGCAGTCGGCCCGCCGGGTCGTGGTGGTGGCCGACCACACCAAGTGGGGTACGGTGGGCCTGAGTTCGTTCGCCTCGCTGGACCAGGTGGACACGCTGGTGACGGACGCCGGGCTGCCCGCCGAGGCCCGTGCGGAGGTCTCCGAGCATCTGCGGCGGCTGATCGTGGCGGGCGAGCCGGAGGAGCCCGAGCCCGAGGAGCCGGCGGACGACTGACGGGCCGTCGGCCACGATGGAGCGCCGTGCCGGACCACCCTGTCCCCGCGGCGCGTTTCTCTCACGGAGGTCACGGCATGGCTCACCGTCTGCGTCCCGTGGGGACGGACTTCGTCGCGGCCGCGCCGGTACGGCTGGTCTTCGCGCGGGAGATCTCCGCCCCGCCGGAGCGGCTGTACCCCGCACTCGCCGAGGACGTCCCCGGCTGGACCGAGTGGTTCGGCGCCGTCACACTGGCCCGCCCGCTGGACGACGGCGCGGGCCGGGAGATCCGGCTGCGCGGCGGCACCCGCTTCCGGGAGACGGTCCTGGTGGCGAAGGGGCCCGAGGAGTACACCTACCGCGTGGACGTGACCAATGCGCCCGGCGCCCGCGCCATGGTCGAGCAGTGGCTGCTGGCGCCCGCCGGTGGTGGCACCCGCGTGCAGTGGACCGTCGCCGTCGATGGCACGGCGCCGTTCCGGCACGCCCTGAAGCTCGCCCGCCCGGGCCTCGCCCGCGCCTTCCGCGACGCGGTCACCTCCCTGGACCGGCGGCTGGCGCGGTAGTCCGGCGGCCGAGGGTCAGTCGGGCCAGACACCGGTGCGCAGGAGCGACTCGATGGCGGCGGTGCAGGGCGCGATGTCCAGGCCCTGTTCGGCCAGCCAGGCGTCCGAGTAGTACTTGTCGAGGTAACGGTCCCCGGGGTCGCACAGCAGCGTGACGACGCTGCCCTGCCGGCCCTCCGCCACCATCTCGGAGACGATCTTCAGCGCGCTCCACAGGCCCGTGCCCGTCGAGCCGCCGGCCTTGCGCCCGATGGCGCCCTCCAGCGCCCGTACGGCGGCGACGCTGGCGGCGTCCGGCACCTTCATCATCCGGTCGATGGCGCCGGGCACGAAGCTGGGTTCCATACGGGGCCGGCCGATGCCCTCGATGTGGGAGCCGCAGTCGCAGGTGACGTCCGGGTCGCCGGTCGTCCAGCCCTCGAAGAAGCAGGAGTTCTCCGGGTCGGCGACACAGATCCGGGTGTCGTACTGCATGTAGTGGACGTAGCGAGCGAGGGTCGCGGAGGTGCCGCCGGTGCCGGCCGTGGCGACGATCCACGCGGGCTCCGGGTAACGCTCCAGCCGCAGCTGCCGGAAGATGGACTCGGCGATGTTGTTGTTGCCGCGCCAGTCCGTGGCCCGCTCGGCGTAGGTGAACTGGTCCATGTAGTGGCCGCCGGTCTCCACCGCGAGGGCGGCGGATTCGTCGTACATGGTGCGCGGGTCGTCCACGAAGTGGCACTGCCCGCCGTGGAACTCGATCAGACGGCACTTCTCGGCACTGGTCGTGCGCGGCATGACGGCGATGAAGGGCACGCCGATCAGCTTGGCGAAGTACGCCTCCGAGACGGCCGTGGAACCGCTGGAGGCCTCGATCACCGGGCGGCCCGGCCGGATCCAGCCATTGCACAGGCCGTAGAGGAAGAGCGAGCGGGCCAGGCGGTGTTTGAGGCTGCCGGTGGGGTGGGTCGACTCGTCCTTGAGGTAGAGGTCGATGCCCCAGTGCTCGGGCAGCGGGAAGCGCAACAGGTGGGTGTCGGCCGAGCGGTTGGCGTCGGCCTGCACCCGGCGCACGGCCTCTTTCAGCCAGGCCCGGTAGGCGGGATCGGTGTGGTCGACGTCCAGGGTGGCGCCGGTCATGGTCTGTCGGGAGGTGCTCACCACGGGGCTCCTTGTACTGGGCGCCGACGCGGCGTCCTGCGCGGGCCGGCACTCCGATCATAAGCACCCTTCGCACCACTTCTCACCTGCATAAACGCATCTTTGGGCGACCCAAAGGCAACCCTGGGCACAGGGGGCGCGAAGGGGTGGGGGCGCTTTTGCGTCAGTGCTTCTCGCGCCCCTGAGAACCGGAGCGCATGCACTGGTGCTCCGCGGCGCACGGGGGCACACTTCACCGGCGGGAGCAGCGCCCCGGACCGGGGCACCCCGACACCGGTTCCGGACTCGGGCCGGCCGGGGAGCACGGTCCGGCACACCGACACACGCGCGAGGGGGCGGGTGAACATGGCCGAGCCGGAGTTCACGGCCAGAGGGGTGCGGATCGGCAAGCGGCTGCGTTCGCTCACCCGGGCCGGACAGGTCCGGATCAGCGACGGCAGGCTGGAGTTGCTCACCAGCTACGGCACCGAGATCGACAGCGCGCCGGTGCAGGCGGTGCGCGCGTCCAAGCCGTGGTTCGCCCCCGAGGACCGTGCGCTCGCGGATCTCAACGGCAAGCGGTACCTGCTGACCCTGGGCGAGCACGATCCCGCACCGGGCGAGCCGGGGCCGCCGGCCGCCCGCCGGTTCATCGAGGCGGTACGGCGCGCATCCGGGCGCGGCGGCTGAGATGTCCGTGAGTTGCGCCACATCACCCCTTGAGTCACGCTTGTCACACGTCACTCTGGGTTTACCGGCGATAACGCTGCGAACCAGCCCGCCGGCCACGACAGCAGGCGGCAGCGTCACGCAGGCATCCTGCTGGATCCGTACTCCGCGTTCTTCCGGGCCTCGTACCGGACCTGACACCGGGGAGTCGCAGCCGTGATCAGTCACCCAAGCAGGCACTGCACGGTGGAGCTCCAAGCCCTGCCGTCGCGGATCGGCCAGGTCCGCAGAATCGTATCTGCGCAGTTGCGCTACTGGCACATGGATTCCCTGATAGACCGGGCCTCGCTCGGTGTGACAGAGCTGTTGTCCAACGTCCACCGGCATGCCCAGCCCGACAAGACGTGCACCGTGGAGATGGAGCTGCTGCTGGAGCGGCTCAAGGTCTCCGTGCGCGACCACGACCCGCGTCTGCCGGTCGTGGAGGACGCGGACCCGCTCGCCACCTGCGGCCGAGGGCTGGCCATGGTGGCGGCGCTGAGCGAGAGCTGGGGCGCCCTGCCGGACGGCGAGTCCGGCAAGGTCGTCTGGTTCACGCTGCCCACGCCGGACGCCGCGGGACTCGTGGTGCCGGACGGGGTGCCGCGGCTCGCGGTGGCGGAGCGGGGGGCGGATCAGATGGCGCGAGCTACATAGATTCGGCATTGGCTCGGCGGGGCGCGCGGCGTGCGGCGCGCGCCCTGAGACCGTGCGGTTCAGTACCGGCCCACGCTCGGTGCAGGCCGGTGCGGATATCAGAGGCCTTGACGCACCCGTACGGCATCGGCTCGTTCGCCTTCGGGGCGCTGCAAGCCGTGGTCGGGACGGCGATCGTGCTCGACCCTTCGGGCATGTGCGCGTTCGCCGTCCCGACCACGGCGCGCCCCTGCGGCTCTCTCGCGGCCGGCGCGTGGGGACAGTGGGCGTGGGTGGGCCCGCAACCTTGGCTGCGGGCCACCCACGGTGTTGTCCCGGGGGCTCATTCGGTGGCGATGGCCCTCAGGACGTTGAGGCGAGCCGCTCGGCCTGCGGGGCGCAGGCCCGCCACGGCACCGGCGGCCAGGCCGACCAGGGCCACCAGGGCGAGTTGGACCGGCGGGATCGCGAAGGCGAAGGCGCTGTCGCCGGCACCGTCGGAGGCCTCGACCAGGACCCAGCCGAGGAAGCTGCCGAGGGCCAGGCCGCCCGCGGTGCCGAAGGCGGCGACCAGGACGGACTCCCAGCGGACCATGGCCCGCAGCTGGGCCCGGGTCTGGCCGACCGCCCTGAGCAGGCCCAGTTCGCGGGTGCGCTCGTGGATCGCCAGGGTGAGGGTGTTGGCGATGCCGAGCAGCGCGATCAGCACGGCGAGGGCCAGCAGGGCGTAGACCAGGGTGAGCATCATGTCGATGCCGCCCGCCGAGGACTCGGCGTACTCCTCGCGGGTCTGCACCTCCGGGTTGCCGTACTGGCCGGCGACCTTCTCGACGGCGGCCTTGCCCTGCTCGGTGCTCACGCCGTCCGCGAAGCTGACGGCGACCAGGGTGTCGGCGTCCTGGGTGCGGTGCGGGGCCCAGGCCTCGCGGGTGATGACGTAGTCGCCGGCGAGTTCGGAACGGCCGTAGACGGCGCGGACGGTGAAGGTCTGCTCCTGGCCGTCGGTGAAGGTGAGCCGGGTGGTGTCGCCGGGGGCGACGTCCAGCCGGTCGGCCTCCTTCTCGGTGAGGGCGATGCCGGTGGCTCCCAGGCCGGTGAGGGAGCCGCGGATCTCGCCGAGGTCGAAGGTGCGCCCCAGGGCGGCGGGGTCGGTGACCGTCAACGCCCGTCCGTCGCCCTCGACTTCGGCGACACCCCGGCCGAGCCCGACCGCGGTGTCCACCTCGGGCAGTTCCTCGACCGCCGGGGCGAGGCGCGGGCTGAGGCCGCTGCCGCCCGCGCCGAAGGACGGTGCGCTGACGGCGACGTCGCCCGCGAAGGAGCGCGAGACGGTCTGGTCCATGGTGGCCTTCAGGGAGGCGCCGAAGACGGTGAACAGGGAGACCACGGCCACGCCGATCATCAGGGCGCTCGCCGTGGCCGCCGTCCGTTTGGGGCTGCGCAGGGCGTTGCGGCGGGCGAGGCCGCCGGTGATGCCGCGCAGGCGGTGCAGCGGGCCGCCGAGGACCCGGACGGCGGCGGAGGAGGCGACCGGGCCGAGGACCACGAAGGTGACCAGGGCGAGGACCGCGCCCGTTCCGGCCAGCCATATGGATGGAGTGACCAGGACGCCGGCGAGGGTGATGGCGAGGGCCAGGGCGCCGAGGGCCGCTCCGGTGAGCGCGCGGGAGCGGGAGGCGCCGGAGGTGTCGACGGCCGTCTCGCGCAGGGCGGCCAGCGGTGCCGTGTGCCCGGCGCGTACGGCGGGCAGCAGGGCGGAGCCCAGGCAGACCACCACGCCGACGGCCAGGGGCAGGGCGAGGGAGAGGGCGCCGATGACCAGGCTGCCCTCCGGGAAGGGGAAGCCGATCGCCGGGAACAGGGCCTGGAGTCCGGCCGCGATGCCGATGCCGCCGGCGAGTCCGGCGAGTGAGGCGGTCACGGCCACGGCGGTCGCCTCCACCAGGGTGGCGGCGGTGATCTGGCGGCGGGAGGCGCCGAGGGCGCGCAGCAGGGCGTTCTCGCGAATGCGCTGCGCGACGACGATGGCGAAGGTGTTGTGGATCGAGAAGGTCGCCACCAGCAGGGCGACGCCGGAGAACACCAGCAGGAAGAGCGTGAAGATGCTCAGGAACTGGCCGGAGATCATCTCGTTGTTCTCCTCGGCCGACTGCTGGCCGGTGATCGCCTCGACGTCCTGCGGCAGCACGCCGGCCATGCGGTCGACGAGTTCCCGCTGGCTGACGCCCGGTTCGGCGCGCACCAGGATGCTCGCGGCCTCCCCGGGGCGTGCCGTCAGGTACTTCTCGGCGTCGGCGCGGGTCATGCCGGTGTAGGTCACCTGGGCCATGCCGTCCTCGCCGCCGAAGGTGGCGAGTCCGACGATGGTCACCTTCACCGGGTCGGGAGTGCGCAGCACCGTGGTGTCGCCGAGGGACAGGCCGCCGCGTTCGGCCGTGCCGCGGTTCACCACGACCTCGCCGGACTTCTGCGGGGTGCGGCCCTCGGCGAGCCGGTACGGGTTCAGCTCGGGGTCGGTGATCCAGTTGCCGGCGACGGTGGGCGGGCCCTGGCCGCCGATCGGCTCGCCGTCGGCGCCGACGAGCTGTCCGGCGCCCTGGATGTCGGGGACGGCCGCGGCGACGCCGGGGACCTGCTCGATGGTGCGGGTGAGGCCGGTGTCGACCGGCTGCCGTACCCCCTGGGCCTCTCCGGGGGTGGTGATGGCGTCGGCGCTGCGGACCACGGCGTCGGTGCCGCGGGCCGCGTTGCCGAACATGGTGTCGAAGCTGGCGCGCAGCGTGTCGCCCATGACGAGCGTCCCGGCCAGGAACGCCACGCCGAGGAACACGGCGAGGAACGTTCCGGCGAAGCGCCGCCTGTGGGCGCGCAGTGAGGCCGCGCTCAGGCGCAGTGCTGCGTTCATGACGGCACCTCGAAGGCTTTCATCCGGTCCAGGACGCGGTCGGCGGTCGGGGACTCCATGCGGTCGACGAGCCGGCCGTCGGCGAGGAAGACGACCTCGTCGGCGTGGGCGGCGGCCACCGGGTCGTGGGTGACCATGACGACCGTGCGGCCGGTGTGGCGCACGGTGCGGCCGAGCAGCCCGAGGACCTCCTCCCCGGAGCGGGAGTCGAGGTTCCCGGTGGGTTCGTCGGCGAAGACGACGTCGGGCCGGCCGGCGAAGGCGCGGGCCACGGCGACGCGCTGCTGCTGTCCGCCGGAGAGCTCCGCCGGGCGGTGACCGAGGCGGTCGCGCAGACCGACGACGTCGATCAGGGCGTCGATCCACTACGGGTCTCCCCCGCCGCCCGCGAGATCGAGCGGCAGGGTGATGTTCTCGGCGACGGTGAGCGTCGGCACCAGGTTGAACGCCTGGAACACGAAGCCCACCCGGTCGCGCCGGAGCAGCGTGAGACGGCGGTCGTCGAGCCCGCCCAGGTCGGTGTCGCCGATGTAGGCGGAGCCGGAGGTGAGGGTGTCCAGTCCGGCGGCGCAGTGCATCAGGGTCGACTTGCCGGAGCCGGAGGGGCCCATGATCGCGGTGAAGCGGCCGGCCGGGAAGGTGACCGTCACCCCGTCCAGGGCCCGTACGGCGGTGCCGCCGGTGCCGTACACCTTCACGGCGTCGACGACGCGGGCGGCGGTACGGGTGACCGAGCCGGCGGTGGTGGCGGTGGCGGTCATGCCGCACCTCCCTGGGACCCCTTGCCCCCGAACTGCTCGTCCAGGACGGACAGGCGGCGCCAGTACTCGTCCTCGTCGATCTCACCGGAGGCGAAGCGGTGGCCCAGGACCGTGATGGGCGAGTCCGGAGCGGGTCCGGACTGCCCGGGCCCGCCGCGGCCGTACCGTCCACCGCGGCCGCGCCACACGGTGCGGCGGAGCAGGGCGATGCCGCCGCCGATGATCAGGGCCCAGACGAGGGGGAAGAGCAGGATCCACGGGCCGGGCCCGCCGTCGCCGAAGTGCGCCAGGGTCTGCATGGTCGTTCAACTCCTCGGAAGTGATGTGCTCGTGTTGCGGTGTGCTTCCGAGAGTCGTCCTGGAGGGGGTGCCCGGTCGTCGTACGGCGAGCGGCAGTGCGGGTACCCCGCCGGGAGTACGGGAGGGGGCAGGGGCGGTACGGATGTGCCGGGCGCGGGGCGGCACGGGGACGGCCGGTGCAGGTCAGGGCGCTAAGGGTGCCGTCCGGCGGCCGGAGCAGCCCGGCGGCGGCGCCGGTCCGGGCGCGGTGCCGGAGGGGCCGGGGGCTACCCCGGCGGGAGTACGCGGCGCACCTGCGGGCGCTCCGGGACGAGCGATGGGGCCGCTCGGACGGGGGCGACGGTCCCGCATCCCGGGCGGGGCGTCCGCTCCGGCGACGGCGGGGTCACGGTGAGGGCTTCGCGGTGTCAGGAGCCGGGCGACGCCTGGTCGCTGTCGCGGAGTTCACCCCAGCCGTGCCAGCGCTCGACCTCGATCCGGGCGCTGACGCGCGGACGCTCACGGTCCGGATAGGAGCTGCCGGTGTAGTGGGTGGAGAGGCGGTCGATGTCCTTCAGGCCCTCGTCGTCGCGCAGTTCGGTGACGCGGCCGATGAGGGTGACGTGCGTGTACCAGTTGTCGCCGTCCAGGACCGTGAGGGTGACCCGCGGGTCGCGGCGCAGGTGCTTCAGGCGCACCCGGCCGGCGTCGAGGTTGATCAGTGCGCGGCCGTCGTCCTCCCACAGGTACCAGGTGGGCGTGGAGACGGGGGCACCGTCGGAGCGGACGGTGGCCATGACACAGGGGTTGGGACGACGCAGCAGGTCGACGGCCTTCTCGGGGAGCGGCGGCTTGGACATGAGTGCCTCCTCGGGATGTGAGCGTGGGGGGAACGGGGGTGGAACGGGGGTGGGAAGCTTTGCAGGGGTTCGGGTCAGGACGGCGGGTCCTGGTCGAAGCTGGCGTAGTAGGCGGCCGTCATGTCCTCGTCGCCATGGCCCAGGGCGGCGGCGCGTTCCATGCGGGCGGCGCTCGCGGCGGCCACGTCCAGGCGCACGCCGTGCTGCTCACCGGCCTGGACGATCAGCCGGGCGTCCTTGGCCGCCGTGGTCACCGCGAACTGGGCCGGGGACAGCTCGCCGCCGATGAGGAGACCGGCCTTGGCGTGCAGGTAGGGCATGTCGAGGGGGCCGCCCGCGATCAGGTCGAGGAAGTCGCCGGGGTGGACGCCGAGCGCCCGGGCGAGGGCGAGCGCCTCGCCCGTGGCCGCGGTGGCCGCGAGCACCCAGCTGTTGGTCACCAGCTTCAGCCGGGTGGCGCTCGCCTCGGCCCCGTCCTCACCGGTCCACACCGTGCGGGAGCCGACGGCGTCGAACACGGCCGTGACGGTGTCCCTGCCCTGGACCGGCCCGGCCGCGATGACGGTCAGCTCCCCGGCCTCGGCGGGTCCCCGCGTGCCGAGGACCGGGGCGTCGTAGAAGAGCAGGCCGTGCTCGCGGGCGAAGGCGGCCAGTTCGGCGACGCCGTCGAGCCCGGCCGTGGCGGACTGCGCCCAGACGGTGGAGGGGCGCAGGGCGGGCGCCGCCGCGCGCATGGTCTCCAGGGTGACCGGCCCGTCGTGGAGCATGGTGAGCACCACGTCGGCGGAGTCGACCGCCTCGGCGGGGGTGTCGGCGACCAGCGCGCCGTCGGCGGCCAGTGGCTCGGCCTTGGCGCGGGTGCGGTTCCAGACGCGGAGGTGGTAGTTGGCCCGGGCGATGTTGCGGGCCATCGCCGCGCCCATGATGCCGGTGCCCAGAACGCTCACGGTGAGCTTGTCGGTCATGACCTCGGCCTTCTGTCGTCGCGGACGCTGAGTGCCTGCACGCGGCACACGGGTCCGCCCGGGGCGGAGTCCGGTGCCGCGCGTCGGGTGCTCCGGGCCATTCTGCTCGGCGGGGAGGGCGTCGGCGCGCTCTTGCGCGCATCCGGGTCGGCGCTGCTCCGGCTCGTACAGGCCCTCGGGTCGGCGCTGCTCCGGCTCGTACAAACCGTCGGGTCGGCGCTGCTCCGGCTCGTACAAGCCGTCGGGTTTGCGCTGCTCCGGCTCGTACAAACCGTCGGGTCGGCGCTGCTCCGGCTCGTACAAGCCGTCGGGTCTGCGCTCCCGCGGCTCCCACGGGCCTCCGGGCCGGCATTCTCGGCACAGGCGCGGCGGCAGCGCGCAGGCGTCCACGCCCCGGGCCCGGTGGTGGCGGTTGCACCGGTACCGGTGGTACGCGTGGTGCGGTGACCCGCGGTCCGGTGTCCTCGCCGGCTCCTGCGCGTCCCGGCCCCCGGACCGGCGGCTCAGGTCAGCGCGCCGAGCGGGTCGTCGAGGACCGGCTGCCAGGCCAGTTCCGCGGCGCCGACCAGGCTGTTGTGGTCCAGGGTGCTGGGCAGGATGGGGACGCCGCCGCTGCGGCCCCACAGGCTGCGGTCGGCCACGACGGCGCTCAGCCGCTCGGGGTCGGCCTCCAGGAGGGTGCGGTGCAGTCCGCCGAGGACGATCCGGTCCGGGTTGAGGATGTTCACCAGCCCGGCGAGGCCGAGGCCCAGTCGGTCGATCAGGGTCTCGGTGGCGGTGCGGACGTCCGGGTCGTCGTAGTGGTTGCGGATCAGTTCCTCGGCCTGCTTCAGCAGGGACATCTCGGGGCCCGGTTCGCGTCCGGCGGCGGTGAGCAGGGCCAGCGGGTCGGCCTCCACGTCCAGGCAACCGCGGCTGCCGCAGTGGCAGGGGCGGCCCTCGGGGTTGACGGTGAGGTGGCCGACCTCCAGGGCCAGGCCCGAACTGCCGGTGTGCAGGCGCCCGTCGAGCACCAGCGCGCCGCCCACGCCCCGGTGTCCGGTGGCCACGCACAGCAGGTCGCGGGAGCCGCGCCCGGCGCCGTGCCGGTGTTCGGCGAGGGCGGCGAGGTTGATGTCGTTGGCGGCGAAGGCGGGCCCGTCGAGACCGGCGGCCCGCACCTGTTCGGCGAAGATCTCCCGCACCGGGGCGCCGGCGGGCCAGGCCAGGTGCAGCGGGTTGAGGGCGAGGCCCTCGGGTTCGGCCACCGCCGACGGCACGGCGAGGCCCGCGCCCACGCAGCGGCGTCCGGTCTCGCGGAGCAGTTCGGCACCGGCCGCCACGACCGAGCCGAGCACCTTCGCCGGGTCGGCGTCGATCACCTCGCAGCCGGGCGTGGTGGCGACGATCCGGCCGCCGAGCCCGACGAGGGCCGCCCGGAAGCCGTCGGCGTGCACCTGCGCGGCGAGCGCGACCGGCCCGTCCTCGGCGATCGCGAGCCGGTGCGAGGGCCGCCCCTGGGATCCGGCGGCCGCGCCGGGCCGGGCGTCCACCCGGATCAGCCCGAGGGCCTCCAGCTCGGCGGCGACCGCGCCGGCCGTCGCGCGGGTCACGCCGAGTTCGGCGGTGAGGACCGCACGGGTCGGGGCACGTCCGGTGTGCACGAGCTCCAGCGCGGGGCCCAGCGCGCCGCGCCCCCGGTCGAGCCGCGTCCTCGAGGTCGTCCCTTCCCCCGCCGGCCGGGGGTCCGCCTTCCCGCTCATGAGGGTGAGTCTCCCATGATCCGCAAACGGCCGGAGACCACGGGCCCGCTACAACCCGCTGACCCGGAGCGTGATGTTGAGCCTTCCGGCCAGGCCCAACTCGGGCGGTGCCGTGCCCGGGAGCACCTTGGGCACCCCGTGGTAGGCGAACCGGGAGGGCCCGCCGAACACGAACAGGTCGCCGCTGCGCAGCTCGACGTCCGTGTAGGGGCGGGTCCGGGTCTCGGTGTTGCCGAAGCGGAAGACGCAGGAGTCGCCGAGGCTGAGCGACACCACGGGGGCGTCGGCCTTCTCGTCGCTGTCGCGGTGCATGCCCATCCGGGCGTCGCCGTCGTAGAAGTTGATGAGCGCGATGTCGTAGGCGGCGGTCTTCGCGGCCTGCTCGCCGAGGGTGTCGGCGACCGCGCGGCGGCCCAGCTCGCCGAGCCGGCCGGGGAAGGGTTTCACGGGGGCGCCGTCGCCGTCGACGACGGTCCTGGCGTAGCCGTACGGGTACCAGTGCCGGCCGAGGCACACCTGGCGGGCGGACATGGTGCCGCCGCCGGGCGTGCGCACGGTGCGCAGTCCGGCGGGCGGCCGGGCCCACTCCCGGCAGGCCTGGAGCAGCTCGCGCTGCGCCCGCGCGTCCAGCCAGCCGGGTACGTGCACGGCGCCGGGCGCGACCTCGGCCGGTGCCCTGGGGAACAGTTCGCCGTCCATGCCCCCATCCTGCCGCAGTCCGCCGAACCAGGGCTGAGCTGCGGTTCCGCTAGCCTGGGCGGCACGATGGACGACCGTATGACGACGCCGTGGGGCGACCGGCTGCTGACCCGCTTTCCCGAGGATCCGCGGGACCGGCTGCGCGCCTGGGACGCCTCCGACGAGTACCTGCTGCGGCATCTCGACCGGGAGCGGGTGCCGCTGTCGGGGACGGTCGTGGTGCTCGGTGACCGGTGGGGTGCACTGGTCACCGCGCTCGCGGAGCACCGGCCGGTGCAGATCACCGACTCCTGGCTGGGGCAGGAGGCGACCCGCGCGAATCTGGCGCGCAACGGCGTGGGGCCGGGGACGGTGCGGCTGCTGACCACGCAGGACGACCCGCCGCCGCGGATCGACGTGCTGCTGGTGCGGGTGCCGAAGAGCCTGGCGCTGCTGGAGGACCAGCTGCTGCGGCTGGCGCCCGCCGTGCACGCGGACACGGTCGTCGTCGGCACCGGCATGGTGAAGGAGATCCACACCTCCACGCTGCGCCTGTTCGAGCGGATCCTCGGCCCGACCCGTACCTCGCCGGCCGAGAAGAAGGCCCGGCTGATCTTCTGCACGCCCGATCCCGCGCTGGCCCGCCCCGCCAACCCCTGGCCGTACCGCTACACGCTGCCCGGCGACGTCGGCGTCGTCTCCGGCCGGACCGTCGTCAATCACGCGGGGGTGTTCTGCGCGGACCGGCTCGACATCGGCACCCGCTTCTTCCTCAAGCACCTGCCGGACGTGCCGGACGGGAAGCGGGTGGTGGATCTGGGCTGCGGCAACGGTGTCGTCGGGACGGCGGTGGCGCTGGCGCAGCCGCGGGCCGAGGTGCTGTTCGTGGACGAGTCCTTCCAGGCGGTGGCGTCCGCGCAGGAGACCTACCGGGTCAACGGCGTTCCGGGGCATGCGGAGTTCCGGGTCGGCGACGGTCTGGCCGGGGTGGCGGCGGGCAGCTTCGACCTGGTGCTGAACAACCCGCCGTTCCACTCCCACCAGGCGACCACCGACATCACCGCCCGCCGCATGTTCGCCGACGCCCGGCGCACGCTGCGCCCGGGCGGCGAGCTGTGGGTCATCGGCAACCGCCACCTGGGCTACCACGTGCGGCTGCGCCGGCTGTTCGGCAACAGCGAAGTGATGGCGAGCGACCCGAAGTTCGTGGTGCTCAGGGCCGTGAAGCGGCGGTGAGCGCCGCCGACCAGAAGGCGGCGTAGGGCCCGCCGCGGGCCGGCAGCGCGTGGTACGGGCCACGCTCGCGCTCACGGCGTGGCGGCTGCTGGAGGGTTGAGTCCGGAACGGGCTGAAGTTCTGTGAGGGGGAAGGCCGTCAGGACGCCGCCGGGGCCGGTCCGAGGGCGCGGATGACCGAGGCCACGGTCCGGGTCATCGCCTCGCGGCCCACCGTCAGATAGCTGCGCGAGTCGACCGCCTCCGGGTGGGCCGCCAGGTACTCCCGGATCGCGCCGGTCATCGCGATGTTCAGGGCGGTGCCCACGTTCACCTTGGTGATGCCGCCGGCGACCGCCGCGGCCAGTTCGGGGTCCGGCAGGCCGGAGGAGCCGTGCAGGACGAGGGGGACGTCCAGGGCGGCGGAGAGGCGTTTGAGCAGTGTGCGGTCGATGGCCGCGGTGCGGGTGGTCATGGCGTGGCTGGTGCCGATGGCGACGGCCAGGGCGTCCACTCCCGAGCCGGCGACGAACGCCCGGGCCTGGTCGGGGTCGGTGCGGGCGCCCGGGGCGTGGGCGTCCAAGGGGGGCCGGCCGTCCTTGCCGCCGATCTGCCCCAACTCGGCCTCGATCCAGAGCCCTTGGGCGTGCGCCCAGTCCGCGGCGGCGCGGGTCGCGGCGAGGTTCTCGGCGTAGGACAGGCCGGCCGCGTCGTACATCACGGAGCCGAAACCGGCGTCCGGCGCCTGGCGCAGGAGGGCGTCGCTCTTGACGTGGTCGAGGTGCAGCGCGACGGGCACGGTGGCGCGTTCGGCGGCGGTGACGGCGGCACGGGCCAGCGGGTGCAGGCGTCCGTAGCGGAACTTGACCGCGTTCTCGCTGATCTGGAGGACGACGGGGGCGTTCACCGACTCGGCGCCGGCGATGACCGCCTCGATGTGCTCCAGAGTGATGACGTTGAACGCGGCGACCGCCGAGCGTGCCGCGGCCGCTCGGGTGACGAGGTCGCCGGTGGTGGTGAGGGGCACGGGGGGTGTCCTGTTCGTCGACGGTGTCGGAGGGGCGACGGCAGGTGGGACTTCTGCGTCGTCAGGGCGTGAGGATGACCGAGCGGGTCAGGTGGCGGGGGTGGTCCGGGTCGAGGCCGCGGGAGGCGGCCACGGCGACCGCGAGGCGCTGGGCGCGGACCAGTTCGGCGAGCGGGTCGAGGGTGCCCTCGATCCACAGCCCGCCGGTGCCGCGGACCTGCTCGGCCAGCCCGTCGGGGGCCTCGCCGAACATCCAGGTGGCCGTGCCCTCGGTGGTGATGCTGATGGGTCCGTGCCGGTACTCCATCGCCGGGTAGGACTCGGTCCAGGACAGTGAGGCCTCGCGCATCTTCAGTCCGGCCTCGTTGGCCAGGCCGACGGTCCAGCCCCGGCCGAGGAAGGTGAACTGGGTGCACTCCACGAGCTTCTCGGGCAGCGGCTCGGCGAGGGCCGTGCGCGCGTCCTCGACCACGGTGCCGGAGTGCAGGCCGAGGTGGCTGCGCAGGAGGGTGAGGGCGGTGGTGGCGAACCTGGTCTGGACGACGGACCGTTCGTCCGCGTAG
The DNA here is from genome assembly GCF_039524635.1 of Streptomyces thermocarboxydovorans. Lineage (NCBI taxonomy): Bacteria > Bacillati > Actinomycetota > Actinomycetes > Kitasatosporales > Streptomycetaceae > Streptomyces > Streptomyces thermocarboxydovorans. Next base: position 112,433 of record NZ_BAAAGU010000001.1, read on the forward strand.
TCGAGGACGACGGTGTCGTGGGCCAGCTTCATCACCGGGGTGGCCGGGTCGGCGGTGACGGCGGTGGTGCGGGTGCGGTCGCGCAACGCCCGCAGCAGGTCGAGGACTTCGGTGGTGGTGCCGGAGCGGGTGAGGGCGAGGACACGGTCGTAGCCGCGGCCGTGCGGGAACTCGGAGGCGGCGAAGGCGTCCGTCTCGCCCTGGCCGCTCGACTCGCGCAGCGCGGCGATCGCCTGCGCCATGAAGTAGGAGGTGCCGCAGCCGACGATCGCGACCCGCTCCCCCGCCGCCGGCAGTACCGAGCCGTGCTCGGCCGCCTCCGCGGCGGCGCGGGTCCAGCACTCCGGCTGACTGCTCAGTTCGGTCTCTACATGGGTCATGCGGTTCCCCCAGAGCGAATGATTGTTCTTGCAAGATACAGGCTGATTTCAAGCAGAATCAAGCATGCAGCCTCCAGTGGCTCGGGTGCTGCCGGGCGCACCCGCGCGTAAATCCGATGCGCCGCACGCTCGTCCTCCACTACCGTTCACGGCGTCCAGGTGCGAAGGCCGCGGCTACTTCTTCTGGTGAACGCTGCCGCTGCCACCTCGGAGCTCTGGACGTCCGCAGGCGCGAGACCGCCCGCCCACCGGGGGACATGGGGCGGGCGGTCTCGTCGCGCGCCTGTCTCTTCGGTACCCCGGATGCCCGGGCCCGCCGCCCTGCCGCTCGGCCGGCGGAGCCGCGGCCCGCGGCGAGGGAGTGCGTTAGGGTCGCCGCAGCCCTAGGGTTGGCCGGGTACGGGAGGGTGGATGTCGCGGGACGCCCGCTGGAAGGCGCTGCTGGAACTGCTCGTGGAGCGCGGCCGGCTGGACGTCGAGGACGCGGCCACCGAGCTCGGCGTGTCGGCGGCGACGATCCGCCGGGACTTCGACCAGCTGGCCGAGCAGCAGATGCTGGTGCGCACCCGGGGCGGCGCCGTGGTTCACGGAGTGTCGTACGAGCTGCCGCTGCGCTACAAGACCGCCCGGCACGCCTCCGAGAAGCAGCGCATCGCCAAGGCGGTGGCGGACCTGGTCGCGCCCGGGGAGACGGTCGGGCTGACCGGCGGGACGACCACCACGGAGGTGGCGCGGGCGCTCGCCGTGCGCGGCGATCTCAGCTCCGGTTCGCCCGCGCTCACCGTGGTGACGAACGCGCTGAACATCGCCAACGAGCTCGCCGTGCGGCCCCAGTTCAAGATCGTGGTGACCGGCGGCGTGGCGCGGGCGCAGTCGTACGAGCTGATCGGGCCGCTGGCGGACGGGGTGCTGGGGCAGCTCGCCCTGGATGTGGCGGTGCTCGGTGTCGTCGGCTTCGATCCCCGGCACGGCACCTCGGCCAACGACGAGGCGGAGGCGGCGATCAACCGCACGCTGTGCGAACGCGCCGAGCGGGTGGTGGTGGCCGCCGACGCCAGCAAGCTGGGCCGCCGGGCGTTCGCCCGGATCTGCGCGACCGGGGCCGTGCACACCCTGGTCACCGACTCCTCGGCGGCCCCGGAGACGGTGCGCCGCTTCGAGGAGGCGGGACTGCGCGTCCTGGTGGTCTGAGCACGTCCGGGGCACCTCGTGGTCCGGGAGCATCCGGCCTCCGCGAGGCTCGCGCTCCCGCGGGTGCCGTGCCCGGCTCCGGATGCTCGAGACCCGTGCTCCCGCCCACGCCGCGCCCTGCGTCGGGCGCCGCACGCCGAGCGGTGCTCACGGCACCGGCCCTAAGCTGGCAGAAGGGCCCGTGCGCGGGTCCGGGAGGCTGCGATGGGTGCGACGGCCGGTGAGCGTCAGCCGTACGGGACGCGGCGGTACGTGCCGATCGCCGATCACGGGCTGATCGGCGATCTGCGCAGTGTGGCCCTGGTGGGCACCGACGGCACGATCGACTGGTACTGCTGCCCCTCCTTCGACTCGCCCAGCGTCTTCGCCGCGATCCTCGACGCCGAGCGCGGCGGCTGCTTCGAGCTGGCGGCGGCCGTCCCGGCGCACACCAAGCAGTTCTACTTCCCCGACACCAATGTCCTGATCACCCGCTTCTTCACCGAGGAAGGCGTCGGTGAGGTGCAGGACTTCATGCCGGTCCCGGGTGCGGCCGACCGGGAGGGCCGGCACCGGCTGATCCGGCGGGTGCTGTGCATGCGCGGCTCGATGCCCTTCCGCACCCGCGTCGCCCCGCGGTTCGAGTACGGCACCCGGCCGCACACCCTGCGCCTGACCGGCGACACCGCCGTCTTCGACGCCGGCACCATGGCGCTGGCGCTCACCGCGACGGTCCCCCTGGAGGGCGAGGGGCAGGACGTGCGGGCGGGCTTCAAGCTGGCCGAGGGCGAGGCGGCGGTGTTCGCGCTGGACCAGGTCGGCGGCGACGTGCCGCCGCGCGGATGCGCCAGTGCGGAGGCGGAGGAGCAGTTCACCGCGACGGTCCAGTACTGGCGGCGCTGGCTGGCCTCCTCCCGCTACCGGGGACGATGGCGGGAGATGGTGCACCGCTCGGCGCTCACCCTGAAGCTGCTCACCTATGAGCCGACCGGGGCGATCGTGGCCGCCCCGACCACCAGCCTCCCCGAGGAGATCGGCGGGGTGCGCAACTGGGACTACCGCTATGTCTGGGTGCGGGACGCGGCGTTCTGCGTGTACGCCCTGCTGCGGCTCGGCTTCACCGAGGAGGCGGAGGCGTTCATGGGGTTCGTCTCCCGGCACATCAGCCCAGGCGACGGCAGCGGTTCGGGCCCGCTGCAGATCATGTACGGCATCGACGGCCGCATGGATCTGCCCGAGCGGGAGCTGGCCCATCTGGAGGGCCACCAGGGCTCGGCGCCGGTGCGCGTCGGCAACGCCGCCGCCGATCAGCTGCAGCTCGACATCTACGGGGCGCTGATCGACTCCATCTACCTCTACGACAAGTGGGCCGAGCCGATCTCCAGCGAGCAGTGGGAGAACGTGTGCGCGCTGGTCGACTGGGTCTGCGCGCACTGGGACCAGCCCGACGAGGGCATCTGGGAGACCCGCGGCGGGCGCAAGAACTTCCTCTACTCGCGGCTGATGTGCTGGGTGGCGATCGAGCGGGCCGTCCGCATGGCCAACCGGCGCGGACTGCCCGCCGATCTCAACCGCTGGCTGACCAGCCGTGACACCATCTACCGGCGGATCATGAGCCGTTGCTGGTCGGCGGAGCGCCGGGCGTTCGTGCAGCAGGAGGAGGGGGACGTGCTGGACGCGGCGGTGCTGATGATGCCGCTGTCCAAGTTCATCGCGCCGACCGACCCCAAGTGGCTGTCCACGCTCGACTCCCTCACCGAGGAACTGGTCTCGGACTCGCTGGTCTACCGCTACGACCCGCAGGCGAGCCCGGACGGACTCCACGGCGACGAGGGCACGTTCTCCATCTGCTCGTTCTGGTACGTCGAGTCGCTGACCCGGGCCGGGCGCCTCGACGAGGCGACGCTCGCCTTCGAGAAGATGCTCACCTACGCCAACCATCTCGGCCTGTACGCCGAGGAGATCGGCCACACCGGGGAGCAACAGGGCAACTTCCCGCAGGCGTTCACGCATCTGGCGCTGATCAGCGCGGCGTTCAACCTGGACCGGGCGCTGGGCTGACCGGCGCCCGGCAGGGCTCGGTGATGCGCAGCGGCTCTGCGACCAGCAGTGACTCAGAGGTTCAGTGGCCGTGGCCGTCGTCGGAGTGGCCCGGTGCGCCCGGCTCCTCCGCCGGTTGGGACGGGTCGTCGGCGGTGTCGCCGGTGGTCCACCCGGCGTGGACGGTGAACGCCGCGGTGCGGACGACCCCGTTGTGCTTGAAGTCCAGGAACAGCCGGTAGCTGCCGCTGCTGGGCGCCGTGGCCGTGAACGAGATGTCCGGGCCCGGCTCGGTACTGCCGTCGCCGGGTTCGCCGTTCGGGTGCACATGCAGATAGGCGAGGTCGCCGGAGCGCAGGGCCACCAGGTGCCCGTAGGCGCCCAGGTAGGGCTGGAGGTCGGTGACGGGCCTGCCGCCGCGGGAGACGGTCAGGCGCAGCTCGCCGGGCTTGCCGGGCCGCAGGTCGCCGTTCAGCTCGACCTCGTAGCCGTCGACGCGGGCGATGCGCTCGGGCTTCGGCAGTTCCTGGGGCCGGTAGGGGCCGGAGGCGGCGAGGTCGGCGCCGAGGGTGAGGTTCTCGGCGTGCTTGCGCTCCGGTGTGAAGTCGGCGAAAACCCGGTAGCCGCCGGCCTTGGGCAGGTTTACGGGGGTGCTCCAGGTGCCGTCGGCGGCACGGCTGGGGTGCAGATGACGGAAGGTCCCCAGGTCGCGCGAGGCGATGATGAGGTGCAGTTCCTTGTCGTGCACCCGGCGGAAGCCGGTGACGGCCCGGCCGCGGGTGTCCCGCACGGTGAAGCGCAGATCGCTGCGCTCCCCCGCGGTCACCCGCGGGGTGTGCAGGTCGAGGGTGTAGCCGCCCTCGGAGATCTGCAGCCCGCCGGCCGGGGCGGTCTCGTGCCCGCCGTGACCGCCGCCGCCCTTCTCCGGCGGACCGGACGCCGTGTGCTTCTTGTCGTGCGCGGGGGCGGGTTCGGCGGCGACCGGGTCCAGCGCCTGACCGACGCCGTAGGCCGTGCCGAAGGTCGCGGCCAGGGCCGCCGCGAACGCGGTGATCTTCACTCCGGTCTGCATGGCCGTCTCTCCTCGCAGTGCGGGCGCCGACTTCCCGTCGGCCGGTCTCGACGCAGCACAATACCCCCCTGGGGTATGAAGTCAAGCGGATCAGCCCTGGATTTTCATACGGGCGGGGGGTATGTGCGACGATGCCTTCGGCGTGCCCTCCGCGCGGGCGCAGGATGGAGCACGCGTACCGTGAGCACCTGGTGATTCCCGGACCCTCCGCACGGGCCGCCACAGCACATCGCCATCGCGGGAGAGAGACATGAGCGAGCCGACCAGCTCAGACAACGCCGTCGCCCGTCCGCCCACCGAACGCGTACCGCCCGCCGACGGCCTCCGACGCGCGCTGGCCTCCGTGCTGAGTGACCTGAGGGCGGTGGACGGCGCGCTCTACGCCGCCGTCGCCGCCACGCCGACGCCCGCGCTCGACCGTGCGCTGCGGCGCCTCTCGCACGCCGCGGACCACTCCAAGATCTCGTTCGCCATCGCGGGCGCGCTGGCCCTCGGCGGCGCACGCCAGCGCCGGGCCGCGCTCGCCGGGGTGGGCGCCATCGCGGTGGCCTCGGCGTCGGCGAACCTCCTGGGCAAGCGGCTGGTGCGCCGGGCACGCCCGGACCGTGAGGCGGCCCGGGTGACGGTGGACCGCCATGTGCCGATGCCGACCTCGGCGAGCTTCCCGTCCGGCCACACGGCATCGGCGGTCGCCTTCGCCACGGCCGTCGGCACGGTGCTCCCGGCCACCTCCGTGCCCTTGGGCGCCCTGGCCGGCGCGGTGGCCTACTCGCGCATCCACACGGGCGTCCACTACCCGGGCGACGTCGCCGCCGGCGCCGTCCTCGGCATCGCCAGCGCGGCAACCGCCCTGGCCGTGGGCGCAGCCCGCTTCCCGGCCTCCTTCGCCTCCCACCGCATCCGCTGGGCCCGCGGCACCTGACACCCCGTCGGCTGCGCCGCTCCGTCCCGGTGGTGCCGTCCCTACCTCCTCCGCCGCCCGGCCCTGGCCCTGGCCTGGCCCACCAGCATCCGGCCCTCCACCGGCCGATCACTGGCCCGGCTCAGCAGTGGGCTGTCAGCCGCTCACATCCGGGGTTCACCGCGACCGGTGCACCCCCGGCACCTGACACTCCGCCGACTGCCACCGACCGGTCGCGACCCAACCCCACCTGATCCCTGGCGGCTTCCCGACCGGCCTCGGCGTGGTGCGACATGCCAGGCCGTGGCAACACGCTCGCTCCAGGGCAACGGGGGCTTCCGCCGAGTGCGGTGGGCCCGCGACGCTCGACCGCCGGCCGGCTGCGACCGTCCGGCCCCGGCCCTGCGCCACTTCACCCGCGGCCGCCCCGTAACGGCGACCGTCCAGGCCCCGGCAGCCACACGCTTCCGGTGCCCCGCCGGCTCCGCCGACCAGCCCCGGCCCATGGGCACAGGGCCCGCAGCCGACACCGACCGGCCCCGGCGTGGCGCCGCCTACCCCCGCGCCTCCGCCCCCCGGCGCACCCCGCCGCCCTGTGCGGCCTCGTTGCCGACGTACCGGTAGCGGCGCTCGGGGCGGCCCGCTGCTCCGTAGCGGAGGGAGACCTCGGCGGTGCCGAGGGTGTGAAAGTGCTCGAGGTAGCGGCGGGCGCTGACGCGGGAGACGCCGGTCAGTTCGGCGCACTCGGAAGCGGAGAGCGTGCCGTCCGCCTCGCGCAGGGCGCGCTCGATCAGCTCGGCGGTCTCCACACTCATGCCCTTGGGCAGCGCCTGAGAGGTGGCCGGCGGGACCGCCGCGCCGGCGAGGACGCGGTCCACGTCGGCCTGGCTGCGGACCACCGTGTCCTGCAGCCGTCCGCGCCGGCCGGCGTAGCGCTCGAGGCGGGCCCGGAACTCCTCGAACTCGAACGGCTTGAGCAGGTAGTCGACGACCCCGTGCCGCACCGCGCCACGCACCGCGTCCGCGTCCCGGGCGGCGCTGACGACCATCACGTCGCAGTCGTGGCCGGCCGTGCGCAGCCGGGGGATGACGTCCAGCCCGAACAGATCGGGCAGGTAGAGGTCGAGCAGCACCAGGTCGGGGCGGAGTTCGTCGACGGCGGCGACGGCCTGCTCGCCGGTGCCGGCCACCCCGACGACCCGGAACGGTGCGACGCGCTCGGTGTAGGCACGGTGCACCCGCGCCACCATGAAGTCGTCGTCGACCACCAGCACGTCGATGGTGTCGCCGGACCCGGACGCGGGGCACGTACCGGGCGTGCCCTGCGAGCTGCTCATCGTTCCACTCCTTCCGCCGCCTCGCCGGTGCCGCAGCCGCCCATCATGGCCGCCGCCTGGGCATGAGCGAAAGAGATGTGCGGCACCGGCGGTCGCGCGGCCCGTTGACGCAATGACCAGAACCTCCTTTGGTTCCGCAAGCGAGACAGCCCTGACGCGCACGTGCACCATGTGGCGCACGCCACCCTCCGCCCAGGGCTTCGCGTGTTCTCCCCCCACACCTTTTGACGACAACTTCCCAGGACGACCTACCGACAGGTGGTGGCATTCGTGTGCCTGCGCACCCCCCTCGCCCTGCTCGGGGCCGCCGTGCTCGTGCTCGCGGGTCCGCCGCTGCTGACGACCGGCAGCGGGGCCGAGACCGGCACCCGGATCCCGGGCCTGCGCCTGATGGTGCCCAACACTCCCGGCGGCGGCTACGACATCACGGCCCGTACGGCCGCGAAGGACGCCGAGGACGCCGGACTGACCCACAACATCGAGGTGTTCAACCTGCCCGGCGCGGGCGGCACCGTCGGCCTCAGCCGGCTGGTGAGCGAGCACGGCAACGGCAAGCTCGCCATGTCGATGGGGCTCGGCGTCGTCGGCGCCGTCCGGTCCAACCACGCGCCGAGGACGCTGGCGGACACCACCCCGATCGCCCGGCTCACCGAGGAGCAGGACGTCGTGGTGGTGGCCAAGAACTCGCCGTACAAGACGATCGACGACCTGATCGACGCCTGGAAGGAGGCCCCCGGCAAGCTCCCGGTCGGCGGCGGCTCCTCCCCCGGCGGGCCCGACCATCTCGCGCCGATGCTGATGGCGCGGGCCGCCGGGATCTCCCCCAAGCAGGTCAACTACATCCCGTTCGACGGCGGCGGCGAGCTGCTCGCCTCGATCCTCGGCAACAAGGTCGCCTTCGGCGTCTCCGGCGTCGGCGAGTACCTGGACCAGATCAAGGCGGGCGAGCTGCGGCTGCTCGCGGTCACCGGCCCCGAACGCGTCCCCGGCCTCGACGCCCCCACCCTGCGCGAGGCGGGCTACGACGTGAACTTCACCAACTGGCGCGGCCTGGTCGCCCCGCCCGGCCTGTCCGAGGCCGAGCGGACCAAGCTCATCCGGCTGGCCGAGGCGCTGCACGACTCGAAGGAGTGGCAGGAGTCGATGAAGCGCAACGGCTGGGACGACGCCTTCCTCACCGGTGAGAAGTTCGGCGCCTTCCTCGACGCCCAGGACAAGCGGGTGGTCTCCGTGCTGAAGGAGCTGGGACTGTGACGACTGAGACAGACGTTCCCGAGGCCGGGACGGCCGAGCGCCGCTCCTGGTGGCGCGACCGCTCCGAACTCGGCGTTTCCGCGCTGCTGCTGGTGCTCGGTGTGCTCGTCCTGACCGACGCGCTCACCATGGACGTGGACATCACCCAGCGCGGCCCCGTCGGACCGAGGACCGTGCCGGTGGTGGTCGGCGCGGGTCTGCTGGTCGTGGCCGCCCTGCTCGCGGTGGACGTACTGCGCGGCGGCCGGGGCCAGGCCGAGACCGGTGAGGACATCGACCTGTCCGAGCCGGCCGACTGGCGCACCGTGCTGCTGCTCGCCGGGGTGTTCCTCGGCTCGGCGGTGCTGATCGACCCGCTCGGTTTCCCCGCCGCCGGTGCCCTGCTGTTCTGGGGCGCGGCCTACGCCCTCGGCAGCCGCCGCATCGACCGCGATCCGCTCATCGCGGCGGTGCTCTCCCTGGTCACCTACGCCGTGTTCGACAAGCTGCTCGGAGTACCGCTGCCCGGCGGTCCGCTGATGGGAGTGCTGTGACATGAACGCCCTCAACTCCCTGCTGGACGGCTTCGGCACCGCGCTCACCCCGGTCAATCTGCTGTGGGCGGCGCTCGGTGTGCTGCTGGGCACCGCGATCGGCGTGCTGCCCGGCATCGGCCCGGCGATGGCGGTGGCGCTGCTGCTTCCGGTGACGTACGGGCTCGACCCGATCGGCGCGTTCATCATGTTCGCCGGGATCTACTACGGCGCCATGTTCGGCGGTTCGACCACCTCGATCCTGCTGAACACCCCGGGTGAGAGCGCCGCGGTGGTGGCGGCCATGGAGGGCAACCCCATGGCCAAGTCCGGGCGCGGAGCGCAGGCACTCGCTGCGGCCGCCATCGGTCACTTCGCCGGCGGCTTGGTGGGCACGATCCTGCTGGTGGCGCTGGCGCCGACGGTGGCCGACCTGGCCGTGGACATCGGCGCGCCGGACTACTTCGCCACCATGGTGCTGGCGTTCATCGCGGTGACGTCGGTGCTGGGCTCGTCGAGGGTGCGGGGCATGGCCTCGCTGCTGATCGGCCTGACGCTGGGTCTGGTCGGCCTGGACCAGATGACCGGTCAGCAGCGGCTGACCTTCGGGTCGCTGCAGCTCGCGGACGGTATCGACGTGGTGATCGTCGCGGTGGGTCTGTTCGCCATCGGTGAGGCGCTGTGGGTCGCCGCGCATCTGCGGCGCCGCCCGCCGGAGCCGATCCCGGTCGGCCGGCCGTGGCTGGGCCGCGCCGATGTGCGGCGCACCTGGAAGTCCTGGGCGCGCGGCCCGTTCATCGGTTTCCCGTTCGGCGCGATCCCGGCGGGCGGCGCGGAGATCCCGACGTTCCTGTCGTACGTGACCGAGAAGCGGCTGTCGAAGCACAAGGACGAGTGGGGCAAGGGCGCCATCGAGGGTGTGGCGGGCCCGGAGTCGGCGGCGTCGGCCTCGGCGGCGGGCACGCTGGTGTCGATGCTGACGCTAGGGCTGCCGACCACGGCGGTCGCGGCGGTGATGCTGGCCGCGTTCCAGCAGTACGGGATCCAGCCAGGCCCGCTGCTGTTCGAACGCGAGCCCGATCTGGTGTGGGGTCTGATCGCCTCCCTGTTCGTCGGCATGGTGCTGCTGCTCGCCCTGAACCTTCCGCTGGCGCCGGTGTGGGCGAAGCTGCTGCGCATCCCGCGGCCGTACCTCTACGCCGGGATCCTCTTCTTCGCGGCGGTCGGCGCGTACGCGGTGGGCGGCGAGGTGATCGACCTGGTGCTGCTGCTGATCATCGGTCTGATCGGGTTCGGGATGCGGCGCTACGGCCTGCCGGTGCTGCCCGCCGTCATCGGCGTCATTCTCGGCCCGGCCGCCGAGCAGCAGCTGCGGCGTGCGCTGCAGATCAGCGACGGCAGCGTCACGGGTCTGGTCGACACGCCGTTCTCGGTGACGGTGTACGGCGTGGTCGTGCTGCTGCTGACCTGGCCGCAGCTGCGCAAGGCAGTGGTCCGCCGCCGCGCCGGGCGGTAGCCGGGGCGGGCGGCGGACCGCGGACGGGGCGTGGCGATGCCGGGACCGCGCCCCGTCCCGCTGTCCCGCCCGTCTCACACGAGACGGGCGAAGACCACCAGGTTCTCCGTGTAGTCCCTGGCGGCGCGGTCGTACGCCCCCGCGCAGGTGATGAGCCGGATCTGGGCGTCCGGGGTGTCGGCGTAGACGCGGTCGTCGGGGAAGTCGTCCTTGTCGAAGTAATCCTTGTCGTACACCTGGAAGACCGCCTTGCTGCCGTCCTTGCGCACCACCCGGAAGCGGTCGCCCTTCTTGAGTTCGCTCAGCCGGGCGAAGACGGCGGGTGAGGTCTTGGTGTCGACGTGTCCGGCGACGATCGCCGTGCCGAGCTCTCCGGGTGACGCGCCCTTGGCGAACCAGCCGACGAGGTTGGTGTCGTCGGGCGGGGGAGCCTCCAGCTGGCCGCCCGCGCCGACCTCGAGATCCGTGAAGGGGGCGTCGACGGCGATCTTGGGGACGAGCAGCCGTACGGGCTCGGACCGCGGCATCGACTTGTGGGCTGAGGCGCTCGGAGCGGGCCGGCTGGATGCCGGTGCGGCCGGCGAGGGTACGGACTCCCCGAAACGGGGGGCGACGGAGTTCTCGGCGCTCACCGCGGGGGGAGCGTGCGGCACGTGGTTGTCGGCGGGAGGCTCCTGCCCGCCGCCCAGCAGGCTGACCGCCAGCACCAGGGCAGCCGCACCCCAGAAGAGCGCCGTCATCGCGGCGCGCAGTCTGCGTCTTCTCGGCGGCGGCTCGTTGTCGGCGGGGGCAAGGGGACTGGCTGCCATCGGGGGAACCACCTCACTCGGACACGGCGGCGGACACGACGTTGGGCTCGGCGGGCGGGGCCGCCGCCGCGTCATGCGCGAGGGGCGGCCCCGGCCGCTATGTGGTCAGGCACGGCTCACGCCACGCTTCCGGCTGCCTTCTTGCGGCGCAGCGCGTACATGCCGGTGCCCAGGAAGGCCAGCGCGGCCAGTCCGCCCGCGGTCACACCCGGCTGGGCGAGGCCACCGCCACCGGTGTGCATGCCGCCCTTCGGCTTGTCGTGCTTCCACTCCTCCTTGTCCTTGCCCCAGGACTCTTCGCTCTTGTCCTTGTAGGTCTCGGAGGAGTCGTACTTGCCGCCCTCGTCGCCGCTCCAGTCCTTGTTCAGGGCGAGGGCGCCGCCACCGGTGTGCACACCGCCGTACGGCTTGTCGTGCTTGGACGAGTACTCGTCCTCGTGCTTCTTGTCCTCGTCCTTGTCCCCGTACTTGTCCTCGTCCTTGTCCTCGTACTTCTTGTCCTCGTCCTTGTCCTCGTACTTGTCGTCGCCCTTCTCCCAGTCCTTGTCCGTGGACAGGGCGAGGGCGCCGCCGCCGGTGTGCATACCGCCGTACGGCTTGTCGTGCTTGCCCTCGTACTTGTCGTCCTTCTTGTCCTCCTCCTTCTTGTCCTCCTCCTTCTTGTCCTCGTCCTTCTTGTCCTCGTCCTCGTACTTGTCGTCGCCCTTCTCCCAGTCCTTGTCGGACACCGACGACAGAGCACCGCCACCCGTGTGCATTCCGCCGTAGGGCTTGTCGTGCTTGCTGTCCTTGTCGTGCTCCTTGCTGTAGGAAGACTTGTCGTGCTCACCGTCACCCATGTGGTCGGCGTAGGCCAGGGGTGCGGCGATCGCGAGGGCCGCGGTGGCCGTCGCGCTGGCGAGCACCATGCGAGCAGAGCGCATCTGGGATTCCTTCCATCGGCGGCCGGGCTGCTGACTCCTCGTCAGCACGATTGACCCGGTCTCGACGTGATCCAACGTCAGGCAAGACGGCGGAGCTCACCATCCGGGAGGTACACACGGGTTAACAACCCATCCCTATGGCGGCACGTACAGGCGTGTCGCCGCCCCCTTTCGGCGGCCGCCGGCCCCCTTGCACCTGGCCCCGGCGCTCACCTAGCCTGCTTTTGTGCCGCTAATAAACAAAACCCGTTCGCACAGCGTCGTGCCGGGTTCGGACCTCGTCCGGCTCCGACTCGCTCTGACCGCATTCTTCGCCCTGGACGGCTTCGTCTTCGCCGGCTGGGTGGTCCGCATCCCCGCCGTCAAGGAGCAGACCGGGGCCTCGGCCAGCACCCTCGGGCTCGCCCTGCTGGGCGTGTCCGCGGGGGCCGTCGTCACCATGACCCTCACCGGCCGCCTGTGCCGCCGCTACGGCAGCCATCTGGTCACCGTGGTGTGCGCCGTCCTGCTCTGCCTCAGCGTGGGGCTGCCGCCGCTGACCCACTCCGCGCCGGCGCTCGGCGCGGTCCTGCTGCTGTTCGGGGCGGCCTACGGCGGGATCAACGTGGCGTTCAACAGCGCCGCCGTCGATCTGGTCGCGGAGCTGCGGCGGCCGATCATGCCGAGCTTCCACGCCGCCTTCAGCCTCGGCGGCATGGTCGGCGCGGGCCTGGGCGCCCTGGTCGCCGGCTCGCTCACCCCCACCCGTCATCTGTGGCTGCTGGCCGCCGCCGGCCTGGCGGTGACGGCCGTCGCCGGGCGCGTACTGCTGCGGATCGAGCCGCTGACCCCGGCGGACCGGGGCCGGGAGCAGCAGGCCGAACCGCGCCGCCCGGACCGGCGCACCCGGGCCCTGGTGATCGTGTTCGGGCTCATCGCCCTGTGCACCGCCTACGGCGAGGGCGCCCTGGCCGACTGGGGCGCGCTCCATCTGGAGCAGGACCTCGGCGCCTCGGCGGGCGCGGCGGCCGTCGGGTACTCCTGCTTCGCGCTGGCGATGACCGCCGGGCGGCTGACCGGGACGACGCTGCTGGAGCGGCTGGGCCGGACCCGGACCGTCGTCGCGGGCGGCGCCACCGCGTGCGCCGGCATGCTGCTGGGTGCCCTGGCGCCCTCCCTGTGGGCCGCCCTGCTCGGTTATGCGGTGACCGGGCTCGGCCTCGCCAATCTCTTCCCCGTCGCCGTCGAGCGGGCCGGCGCGCTGGCCGGGCCGAGCGGCGTCGCCACCGCCTCCACCCTGGGCTACGGCGGCATGCTGCTCGGACCGCCGGCGATCGGCTTCATGGCCGACTGGTTCAGCCTGCCGGCCGCCCTGACCAGCGTGGCGGCGCTCGCGGCGGTGGCCACGGTCACCGGGATCGCGACCCGGCGGGTGGGCTGAGCCGCCGCCCGGCGGGGTACCCGGCGTCCCACGTGAGCGACATCGTGGGACGAGGAGTGGACCGTGACCGAGCAGCAGAACCCCGTCGGGCAGCACCCGACCCCCGACTTCCCCTCCCAGGATCAGCCGCGAGGCCGCGGCGGTACGCCGCTGCCGTAGGCCGGCCGCGGTGCGCGGCGGTGGTGGCGGGTGCGCCGCCGCGCATCGACATGGATGCGTTGCACGGCGCATCAACAGGTGTGCCTGCTCGTGCGACGCATCGGCATGTACGCGTCGTGCGGCAGACTCCTCGTCATGGACACTGCCTGGTTTCTTCAGATCCTGGACCGAGAGGGCCGGTTGCTGGCCGACGCCGCCGAGCAGGCGGGCGTCGACGCGGTGGTGCCGCCCTGCCCCGGGTGGCGGGTGCGCGACCTGCTGCGGCACACCGGCGTGGTGCACCGCTGGGCCGCGGGCTTCGTCGCCGAGGGGCACACGGCACCGCGCGCCATGGGCGAGGAGCCCGCCCTCGACGGCCCGGATCTGATCGCCTGGTACCGCGCGAGCCACCGCCTCCTGGTCGACACGCTGGCCGGTGCGCCCGCCGATGTGGAGTGCTACACCTTCCTGCCGGGCGCGCCCTCCGCGCTCGCCTTCTGGGCGCGGCGCCAGGCGCACGAGACCTGCGTCCACCGGTTCGACGCCGAGGCGGCCCGCGGCGGCACCCCCGCTCCGATCGGCACGGACTTCGCCGTGGACGGCATCGACGAGCTGCTGCGCGGCTTCCACGCCCGCCGCAGGAGCCAGGTGCGCAGCGAGAAGCCTCAGCTGCTGCGGGTGCGGGCCACCGACGCGGAAGCCGTGTGGACGATACGGGTGTCCCAGGATCCGCCGGTGACCGTCCGTGGCGAGGACGCCGACGACGGCATCGGGTGCGAACTGAGCGGTCCGGCGCAGCAGCTGTACCTGGCGCTGTGGAACCGGGTGCCGGTGCCGGACGTCTCCGGCGACCCGGCGCTGGCCGAGCTGTGGCGGGAGAAGTCCGCGGTGCTCTGATCCCGCGCACGGCCTGCCGGGGGGCCGCGATCAGCCGGACGCGAGCATCCGGGCCAGCACCGCGCGCAGCACCGGCAGTACCTTGCCGTGCAGCGCGCGTCCCTGCTGCGTGAGCGCGACCCGTACACCCCGCCGGTCCCCAGCAGGTCGGCGGCGCGGCCGCCGAGCAGCAGCAGACCGCCGTAGCAACGTCCAGGCCACCAACGGCGTCGACGAGCACGAGCAGGGCATGGTGTCCGGGCTGCTCAACACGTCCGTCCAGGTGGGAGGCGCGCTGTTCCTGGCGGTGGTGACGGCGGTGGTCACCGCGCAGGCGCCGGAGGGGGCCGATCCGCAGGCCGTGCTGGACAGCTACCGGCCGGGGCTGATGGTGGTGACCGGCATCGCCGCGGCGGGGCTGCTGATCTCCCTCACCGGACTGCGGTGGCGTCGCGGGGACCGCCGGTCGGTGGTCGTCGCCAGGTCCACCTCGCGGGAGGCGGAGACGGAGCGCGCCGGCGCGCCGTGACCGGGGGGCGCCTCCACCGCGCGCCCGGCGGGGTGAATCCTCCCCGCCGGGCGCGCGTCCTGCCGTGGCCGTGCGATGCGGCGGCTGCGGCTGACGGCTGACGGCTGACGGCTGCTCAGTGAACCGGGCGGACGGACTCGGCCGCGGTTAGCCCAGCCAGCCGGGGCGGACCAGGCCGGACTCGTAGGCGAGCACCACCAGCTGGGCCCGGTCGCGGGCGCCGAGTTTGACCATGGTGCGGCTCACATGGGTCTTGGCGGTCAGCGGGCTGACGACCAGACGGCGGGCGATCTCCTCGTTGGACAGGCCGATGCCGACCAGCGCCATCACCTCCCGCTCCCGTTCGGTGAGCTGGGCGAGAGCGTCGGCGGCGGCCGGTTCCTTGGACCGGGCCGCGAACTCGGCGATCAGGCGGCGGGTCACGCCGGGCGACAGCAGGGCGTCGCCCGCGACCACCGCCCGCACCGCGCGGAGCAGTTCCTCCGGTTCGGTGTCCTTGACCAGGAAGCCCGAGGCGCCGGAGCGGATCGCCTCGAAGACGTACTCGTCCAGCTCGAAGGTGGTGAGCATGACCACCTTCACGTCCGCCAGGTCAGGGTCACCGGTGACCTGACGGGTGGCGGCCAGCCCGTCGCGTGCGGGCATCCGGATGTCCATCAGAACGACGTCCGGGCGCAGTTCGCGGATGAGCCGCACCGCCTCCTCGCCGTCGGAGGCCTCTCCGGCCACCTCGATGTCCGGCTGGGCGTCCAGCAGGGCGCGGAAGCCAGCCCGGACGAGCGACTGGTCGTCGGCGAGCAGTACGCGGATCACCGGTCCTCCTTCGGCGTGAGCGGGAGCACGGCCAGCACGCGGAAGCCGCCGTCGGGGCGCGGGCCCGCCTCGATCGTGCCATCCAGTGCGGCGGCCCGCTCCCGCATTCCGGCCAGTCCGTTGCCGCTGCCGCCCGCGTCGGCGCCGGTGGCGGGCCCGTCGTCGTCGATGCACAGGTGCAGGGCCCCGGCCCGCTCCTCCATCCGCACGCGCGCGTTCCGTGACCCGGAGTGCCGCACCACATTGGTGAGCGCCTCCTGGACGATCCGGAAGGCGGCGAGATCCGCGCCGGGCGCGAGGTCCGGCGCCTCGCCCTCCACCGTGACGCTGAGGCCGGCGGCGGCCGCCTGCTCGACCAGTTCGGGCAGGCGGTCCAGGCCGGGAGCGGGCGCCCGGGGTGCCGCGCCGGGGGTGCGGAGGGTGTCGAGCACCTGGCGGACCTCGCCGAGCGCCTCCTTGCTCTTGTCCTTGATGGTGGTGAGCGCCGTGCGGGCCTGCTCCGGGTCGCTGTCCAGGAGGGCGAGGCCGACGCCGGCCTGCACATTGATCACGGAGATGCTGTGGGCGAGCACGTCGTGCAGTTCACGGGCGATGCGCAGACGCTCCTCGTCCGCGCGCCGGCGGGCCGCCTGGGCGCGTTCGGCTCGCTCGCGCGCCCACTGCTCGCGCCGGGCGCGCGCCAGCTCGGACACGGCGATCAGGGCGACCACCCAGGTGGCGGCCACGATCTCCTGGTTCCAGGAGGCTGCGGAGTCCCCGGCGGGCGGCAGCCGGCGGTAGAGCACATGGGCGAGCAGCAGATGGCCCACCCAGAGGGTGCCCATCGCCGTCCAGGCGGCACGCCGGTGCCCCGCCACGACGGCGGTGAAGCAGGCCACCGCGACGACCAGGAACACCGGGCCGTACGGGTATCCGGCGCCGAGGTAGAGCAGGACGGCGCCGACGGTGCCGCTGAGCACCGCCACGGGATGGCGGTGCCGCAGCAGGAGCGAGGCGCCCGCCGCGAACAGCAGCAGCCTGGCGAACGGGTCCAGGGCGACGCGCTCGCCCTCCTGGGCATGGGCGGCGAAGGTGGAGCCGGCCATGACGAAGGCCGTGATCAGGAGGGTGGACACCCAGGGCAGCCGGGACCGGCCGCCGGCCTCGGCGGCGCCCTCCCCCGGGCCCGTCAGGCCGCGCGGTCCGTAACGCCAGGCCGCCCCCGGTCCCCGGCGCCACCAGGCCCGCATCCGCCCGGCTCCGCGCTCCTGCTGCTCGTCCATGTCCGCCACGCTAGACGCCGGGCGGCCCGAGCCGCGTCACCCCGGCGTGGTGATCGGACGTACTCCCGGTGAAGTAGGCCCACGGGGCTTTCACCAGGGAGCCGACGGTCCTTCAGCAGATCCTGGCCGGGCCCGCTACGTCAGCCCGACCGAGTCCGCGAGCCGTGCCGCGGCATGGCGGAAGAAGCGCTCGCGGTCCTCCACCACCCGGTGGAACTGGCCGAACACCTCGAAGCCCACCAGTCCGAACAGCTCGGCCCAGGCGGCGACCAGCGCCACCGCGACCTGGGGCGGCAGGTCGGGGGCGAAGTCGGCGGCCATCCGCTCGGCCTCCGAGGAGAGTTCGTCCGGCAGCGCGGGCGGGGTGAGGCGCGACTCCTGCCGCGCCTCGCGGAGGATCCCGATGAGGGCGAGGGCGACGCGGGAGGCGGCCGGGATGGTGGTGCTGGGCGCGGTGTAGCCGGGGACGGGTGTGCCGTAGATCAGGGCGTACTCGTGCGGATGGGCCAGGGCCCAGGTGCGCACCGCTTCGCAGACGGCGACCCACCGCCGGGCCGGCGGCTCGCCGGACGCCTGCGCGCGGGCGGCCTCCGCCGCCTCGCCGAGGGAGTCGTAGGCGTCGATGATGAGGGCGGTCAGCAGATCGTCGCGGCTGGGGAAGTAGCGGTAGATCGCGGAGGACGCCATGCCGAGTTCACGGGCCACGGCGCGCAGGGACAGCTTGGCGGCACCTTCCGCGACGAGCTGTCTGCGGGCCTCCTCCTTGATGGCCGCGGTGACTTCGGTCCTGGCCCGGGCGCGGGCGCCGCGTGTGGTGCTGCTCATGGGCCCAGTGTCGCACACGGGCAGAGCACTGCACACAAACGAGAGCAGTGCTCTTGCTCCGGCGGCCGAGATGAGGCAGACTGCTGTTCACCGAGAGCAGTGCTCACAATCGAGAGCAGTGCTCACGCAGAATCGCCACGTCAAGGGGTTCCCATGTCCACGCATGTCATCAAGCCCGGCTGGTTCACCGTCAACGTCTTCAACCGGTTCGTCGCCTGGCTCACCCGCCGGGGCATCAGCGTCTGGGGTTCCCGGGTACTGGCGGTGCGGGGCCGCAAGAGCGGCCAGTGGCGGACCACACCGGTCAACCTGCTGACCGTCGACGGGCGGCAGTACCTCGTCGCGCCGCGCGGCCACGTCCAGTGGACGCACAACATGCGCGCGGCCGGCGGCGGACAGCTCCGCCTCGGCAAGCGCGTGGAGAACTTCACCGCGGTCGAAGTCGCCGACGACGACAAGCCGCCGCTGCTGCGCGCCTACCTCAAGCGCTGGAAGGCGGAGGTCGGGGTCTTCTTCAAGGGCGTGGGACCCGGCTCGTCCGAGGCGGAGCTGCGCCGGATCGCCCCCGACCACCCCGTCTTCCGGATCACGATCACGGACTGACGCCCTCGTCCTGACGCCGGTCCAGGAGCGTCAGCGCACGCTGGGCCATCGGATGCGTCCGCACCAGCTCGCCGAGCGACGTCGAGCCCTGGGTGACGTCCTTGAACGCCCGCCACGCCGGGCGCAGTCCGGTGAGGGCCATGTGGAACAGGCCCGGACGCCGCTCGAACACCGCCAGCATCCGCTTGCCGACGCTCATCTCGACCCCGAGCCCCGCCTTGACGGCGAACGCGTAGTTCAGCGCCTGGCGGCGGGTGTCCACGGCGTCGTGGGCCTCGGCGATGCGGACCGCCCACTCCCCCGCCAGGCGCCCCGAGCGCAGCGCGAAGGAGATGCCCTCGCGGGTCCACGGCTCCAGCAGCCCGGCCGCGTCCCCGCAGACCAGCACCCGGCCGCGGGAGAGCGGCGAGTCGTCGGCCCGGCAGCGGGTCAGATGCCCGGAGGAGATGCTCGGTTCAAAGCCGGCCAGGCCGAGCCGGCCGATGAAGTCCTCCAGATAGCGCTTGGTCGCCGCGCCTTCGCCGCGCCGCGAGATCACGCCGACGGTGAGGGTGTCGCCCTTGGGGAAGACCCAGCCGTAACTGCCGGGCAGCGGGCCCCAGTCGATGAGGATGCGGCCCTTCCAGTCCTCCGCGACGGTGTCCGGAACCGGGATCTCAGCTTCCAGCCCCAGGTCCACCTGGTCGACCTTCACCCCCACATGGGCGCCTATGCGGCTCGCGCTGCCGTCGGCGCCGACGACCGCCCGGGAGAGGATCGTCTCACCGCCCTGCAGCACCACCGCGACCGTGCGCCGGTCGGGCACGGCCGCACCGTGCTGCTCCACCCGCTGCACGGTGGCGCCGGTGCGCAGCTCGGCGCCCGCCTTCTGCGCGAACTCCACCAGCTGCTGGTCGAATTCGGGCCGGTTGACCAGCCCGAAGAGCATCTGGCGGGAGCGACGGGTGCGGGTGAAACGGCCGTTGTGGGAGAACGTCACCGCGTGCACCCGGTCCTTCAGCGGCAGGTCGAAGCCGGGCGGGAGCGCATCGGGCGAGGGGCCGATGATGCCGCCGCCGCAGGTCTTGTAGCGCGGCAGCTCCGCCTTCTCCAGCAGCAAAACGCGCCGTCCCGCGACCGCCGCCGCATACGCGGCCGAGGCCCCCGCGGGTCCCGCGCCCACCACGACGACGTCCCACACCTGGCGCTCGCCGTCCGCTGAAGAGTTCTCGCTGGTCACGATGGTCTACCGCTCCGATCTAGCCGCCTGCCGCTGCGTCCTGTCGCATCCTACGGCGACGATCGCCGCAGGTCGCTGTGGGAGGATCGGCGGTGTGGGTGCCCCTTACACGGGATCAGTCACCCATACCGCACGATCATGCCGTGCCCACACGTACGCAGTAGGACAACGTCGCACCCACAAGGAGCGTGCCCATGTCGTCGAATCCGGTCGCCGCGACCGTCGCCTCACTGATGCCGAAGGCGAAGCAAGAGCTCGCCGAACTGGTGGCGTTCAAGTCGGTGGCGGACTTCGACCAGTTCCCGCGCAGCGAGAGCGAGGGCGCCGCCCGCTGGATCGCCGACGCGCTCACCGCCGAGGGCTTCAAGGACGTGGCCCTGCTCGACACCCCCGACGGCACCCAGTCGGTGTACGGCTTCCTGCCCGGCCCCGAGGGCGCCAGGACCGTCCTCCTCTACGCCCACTACGACGTGCAGCCGCCGCTGGACGAGGCCGCCTGGGCGACGCCGCCGTTCGAGCTCACCGAGCGGGACGGCCGCTGGTACGGGCGCGGCGCGGCCGACTGCAAGGGCGGCCTCATCATGCATCTGCTGGCGCTGCGCGCCCTCAAGGCGAACGGCGGAGTACCCGTCAACGTCAAGCTGATCGTGGAGGGTTCGGAGGAGCAGGGCACGGGCGGCCTGGAGCGGTACGCCGAGGCGCACCCGGAGCTGCTCGAGGCCGACACCGTCGTCATCGGCGACACCGGCAACTTCCGGGCCGGCCTGCCCACGGTCACCTCCACGCTGCGCGGCATGACCATGCTGCGGGTCCGCATCGACACCCTGGAGGGCAATCTGCACTCCGGTCAGTTCGGCGGGGCCGCCCCCGACGCGCTGGCCGCTCTGGTGCGTGTCCTCGACTCCCTGCGCGCCGAGGACGGCAGCACCACCATCGACGGGCTCACCGTCGACGCCGCCTGGGACGGACTGCAGTACGACGAGGAGCAGTTCCGCAAGGACGCCAAGGTGCTGGACGGGGTCGAGCTCATCGGCACCGGCACGGTCGCCGACCGCATCTGGGCGCGCCCGGCGGTCACCGTGCTCGGCATCGACTGCCCGCCGGTGGTCGGCGCCACCCCGTCCGTGCAGGCGAGCGCCCGCGCGCTGATCAGCCTGCGGGTGCCGCCGGGCGTCGACGCGACCGAGGCGACCAAGCTGCTCCAGGCCCACCTGGAGGCCCACACTCCGTGGGGTGCGCGGATCAGCACCGAGCAGGTCGGGCAGGGCCAGGCGTTCCGCGCGGACACCTCGAGCCCCGCGTACCGCGCCATGGCCGACGCGATGGCCGTCGCCTATCCGGGCCAGGAACTCCAGTACGCCGGCCAGGGCGGCTCCATCCCCCTGTGCAACACCCTCGCCGCCCTGTACCCCGACGCGGAGATCCTCCTCATCGGC
The DNA here is from genome assembly GCF_039524635.1 of Streptomyces thermocarboxydovorans. NCBI lineage: Bacteria > Bacillati > Actinomycetota > Actinomycetes > Kitasatosporales > Streptomycetaceae > Streptomyces > Streptomyces thermocarboxydovorans. The sequence goes on from NZ_BAAAGU010000001.1 coordinate 133,468, forward strand.
CTGAGCGAACCGGAGGCCCAGATCCACGCCGTCAACGAAAGCGTCTCCCCCGAAGAACTCGAGCGCCTCTCCGTAGCCGAGGCCCACTTCCTCCGCAACTACGCCAACAGCGCTGCCTGACCAACCCCGCCGCCCGCAGCCAACCTGCGGGCGGCGGAGCTGCGTTCCTCCGGGCGGCAGAGCCGCCGTCCACTGCGGGCAGGGGCCCCGTCACCTGCGGGCATTCGTGCCGCCTGGGCGGCGCGGGTGGGCGCAGGCGGCACCTTGCCAGCGCCGGCAAGCGCACCCCACCCCCGCCCAGCTGCAACAGACGGCACCCGGAAAACAGCCCCCTACCCCACCGGCACCCCCGCTTCCAAATACGCCGCCTTCCCCCGCTCCCGCGCCCGCAGGGCCTGCCGCAACCGCGCATACCTCACCGGCGGCAACAACTCCGCCGCCTCCACCTCACTCGCGAACCGCCACTCCCGCAGCTCCGGCCCCGGCAGCAACAACCGCCCCGCATCCTCCGCCGCAAGCCGCCCACCGTCGAACAGCAGCCGCAGCCCTCCGAACCCGGGCGGCGCCGGCGGCTCCCAGTCCACCACCAGCAACGCCGGCACCTCCGCCAGCCTGATCCCCGTCTCCTCGGCGACCTCCCGCATCCCGGCCCGCGCCGGCGCCTCCCCCGGCTCCACCACGCCCCCGGGGAACTCCCACCCCGCCTTGTACGTCGGGTCGACGAGCAGCACCCGGTCCTCCTCGTCGAACAACAGCACCCCCGCGGCAACGGTCTCCGCCGTCGGCTCCGGCGTCTGCACGATGTCACACACCGGCACCGCCCCGCTGCGCACCGTCTCCGCGATCCGCACCGCGGCGTCGTACGGGCTCATCGCCCCCGTGTCCACCGGGTACGCATCCGCCGTCAGCCAGGAGGCGAGCGCGGCCTTGTACGGCTCGATGTGGTCGTAGGACCACTGACGTATCCGTAGCTCCGCGTCGGGCATCTCCGCCGGCACCTCACGGCCGGCTATCCGCTCCCGCAGGATCGTTTCCGCCGGGGCCAGAAGCACATGCCGGACGGGTATCCGCCGTGCGGCGAGGCCCCCGAAGATCTCGTCGCGGTAGTCCTGGCGCAGCAGGGTCATGGGGACCACGAGGGTCCCGCCGAGCTCGGTGAGCATCGCGGCGGCCGTGTCGATGACGAGACGGCGCCAGATGGGGAGGTCCTGGTAGTCACCGACCTCGGCGAGGCGTTTGGGCGGCAGCAGATGCGCGAGTGCCCCGCCGATGACCTCGGGGTCGAAGAGCGTGCTGTTCGGGATCAGCTCGATCAGTTCCCGTGCGGTGGTGGTCTTCCCCGCACCGAACGCACCGTTGATCCAGACCACGGTCACGGTTCCCCCTCTTCTGTTGGCCCCCAGAGGCTTGCCCGCTCCACCCTGCCACGGAAACCAGCCCCAGTTGAGAACGCATCACGACGGCGCCGGCGCCCCGAGGGGGAGGGCGCCGGCGCCGTCGCTGTCGTGCCGGGGAGGTCGTCAGTCCTTGGCTTTCTTGACCGACTCCTTGGTCGAGTGGTCCAGGTTCAGGCTCTCGCTGTCGACCGCCTGGTCGAGGGTGTTGAGGGCGTCCTTGACGCCGAGCCCCTCGAGGCCTTCACCGGCCGCGTGCGAAGGGGTGACCGCCGCGACGACGAATCCGGTGGCGAGGGAGGCGATGGCCAGCATGCTGCGCTTCTTCATACCCGCCTCAACGGCCGGAACGGCCCAGGGGTCACGCGCCGATTCGGAAGACGAACCACACGGACCGCGGCAGCTCCCGACCAGAACGGAGCGGACTGATCCGCCCAGCCCCCGCCAGAACGGACCGGACGGATCCGTTCAGCCCTCCTCAAACCCCCGCCGCCTCCTCAGACCCCCGCCGCCTCCTCAGACCCCCGCCGCCTCCTCAGACCCCCGCCGCCGCAGCATCCGGCCTCCGCGCCAGCACCGCCGCCGCGGCGCCGACAAGCCCCGCATCCGTGCCCATCTGCGCCGGAGCCACCGCGAGACGCTGGACGAACGACAGGGTGGCGTAGTCGGCGAGGGCCTTGCGCAGCGGGGCGAGGAGGATCTCGCCGGCCTTGCCCACCCCCCCGCCGATCACCGCGATGTCGATCTCCACGAGCGTCGCCGTCGCCGCGATGCCGGCGGCCAGCGCCCGGGCGGCCCGTTCGAAGGAGGCGACGGCCACCGGGTCCCCGGCCCGCGCGGCGGCGGCCACCGCGGCGGCGGAGGTGTCCCCGTCCGGGCCCGGCCGCCAGCCGTCCTCCAGGGCGCGGCGGGCGATGTTGGGGCCGCTGGCTATGCGTTCCACGCAGCCGCGCGAGCCGCAGGGGCACGGGTCGCCGTCCAGGTCGACGCTGATGTGACCGATGTGGCCCGCGTTGCCGGTGGGCCCGGCGTGAAGGGTGCCGTCCAGGACGAGCCCGCCGCCGACCCCGGTGGAGACGACCATGCACAGGGCGTTGTCGTGGCCGCGTGCCGCGCCCTGCCAGTGCTCGGCGGCCGTGATGGCCACCCCGTCGCCGATCAGCTCGACGGGCAGGCCGCCGGCCGCCTCCCGGACCCGGGCGACCAGCGGGTAGTCGCGCCAGCCGGGCACGTTCACGGGGCTCACGGTGCCGGCGGAGGCGTCCACCGGGCCCGCGCTGCCGATCCCGACGGCCGAGACGCCCTCCCACAGCGGAGAGGCGGCGAGCTCGCCGAGGACGGCCTCCACCGCCCGCATCACGGTCTCTCCGTCCTCCCGGGCGGGTGTCGGCCGCTGGGCACGGACGAGGATCCGGCCCCGGCCGTCCACCAGTGCGCCGGCGATCTTGGTCCCGCCGATGTCGAGCGCGGCCACGAGGTCGGTGTGCATCAGTGTCGGATCTCCCCGTCGAACATGCGAAAACACCCGGAAAGGACCATGGGCGACCAGGGGCCGCACATGGGGCAGACCGCACCCCGACGTCGCCGGGTTGCGCGGGCCGGAGTGAGCGGTGAACAGTGTCTCCTGCTCTGACAACGTTGTCCAGGCTCTATGCTCGACGCCACATCCTCATACAACCCCATGGACCTACGCATCCCCGTGGACGACAGGACAGGACAGCTCATCGTGCCGGAGACGCCCCGCCGCACCGACCGCCTCCGAGGGAACCGTTACGGCAACCGGCCCACCATGAAGGACGTGGCCGCCCGCGCAGGGGTGGGCCTGAAGACGGTGTCACGGGTCGTCAACGGCGAGCCCGGCGTCACCCCGGAGACCGAGCGGCGCGTGCAGGAGGCCATCGACGCCCTGGGCTTCCGGCGCAACGACAGCGCCCGGGTGCTGCGCAAGGGCCGTACCGCCAGCATCGGCCTGGTCCTGGAGGATCTCGCCGACCCGTTCTACGGGCCGCTGAGCCGGGCGGTCGAGGAGGTGGCCCGCGCCCACGGGGCGCTGCTGATCAACGGCTCCAGCGCGGAGGACCCGGACCGCGAGCAGGAGCTGGTCCTGGCGCTGTGCGCCCGCCGGGTGGACGGTCTTGTGGTGATCCCCGCCGGTGACGACCACCGGTATCTGGAGCCGGAGCTCAAGGCGGGCGTCGCCACCGTGTTCGTGGACCGTCCGGCCGGGAGGATCGACGCGGACGTCGTCCTGTCGGACAACTTCGGCGGTGCCCGCGACGGAGTGGCCCATCTGATCGCGCACGGCCACCGCCGGATCGGCTTCATCGGCGACATGCCCCGCATCCACACCGCGGCCGAGCGGCTGCGCGGCTACCGGGCGGCGATGGAGGACGCGGGCATACCGGTGGAGGACTCCTGGATGTCGCTGGGCATCACCGACCCCGGGCGGGTGCGGCAGGCGGCCGAGGAGATGCTGTCCGGACCCGAGCCGGTCACCGCGATCTTCACGGGCAACAACCGGGTGACGGTCACGGTGATCAGGGTGCTGGCCGAGCAGTCCCGCCGGGTCGCGCTGGTCGGCTTCGACGACATCGAGCTGGCCGATCTGCTGCAGCCGGGCGTCACGGTCGTCGCCCAGGACGCCGCGGCACTCGGCCGGACCGCGGCGGAGCGGCTGTTCGCGCAGCTGGACGGCACGCTGATCAAGCCCGAGCGCATCGAGCTGCCGACCCGGCTGATCACGCGGGGCTCGGGCGAGCTGCCGCCGGAGGACTGAGCGGGCCATGGGCACCGAGGACCGCACACTTCAGGCCTTGGGGCTGGCCGAGGCGCCCCGGGAGCATCCGCTGCTGTATCCGGGCGCGCGGCCCGAGGACTCGGGGCTGCTGGACGGGGACCGGCTGCTGCCGCTGGACCGGCTGGTGCACGAGGAGCGGACGCCGGTGCTGGCGATCGGCTCCAACGCCTGCCCGGGGCAGCTGCGGTACAAGATGGCCGGCTCCGGCATCACCGCGCCGGTCCCGATGGTGCGGGCCCGGGTGACGGGTGTCGACGTCGGCGTCTCGGCCCATGTGAGCCGGGCCGGGTATGTGTCGGCGTCCCCGGTGGCCGCGCCCGGCGTGGTGCGGGAGCTGTTCGTGCTGTGGCTGGACGCCGACCAGCTGGCGGTGATCGACGCCAGCGAGGGCGTGCCGCGGCCGCACGGCAACTACCGGCGGGCCTGGCTGCCCTTCCCCACCGCGCGCATCGAGCTCGCGGACGGCACGGTGCTGCCCGGCGCCCATGTGTACGTCAACCGGCACGGTGTGCTGCACGACGGCACCGGCAGGCCCCGCACCCATCCCGGGCAGCAGCGGGCGCTGCTCACCGAGCTGCTGCTTCAGTCCCCGGCGCTGCGGAAGCTGTTCGGTGCGACGGCGGAGCAGTTCAGCGCGCGGGCCCGCGCCGACGCGGAGCTGTGCGCACAAGGCACCCGGCTGTTCGCCGAGGAGAGGCGCGTGACGGCCTCGGGGCTGGAGCGGTTCTGTCAGCAGTGCGGCACCCCGGGCACCGGTGCGTCGTTGTCGCCGCCCCTGATGTAGACGTCGCTGACCCAGACGTCGGTGTTGCCGCTGTCGTCGTCGGTCTTCGCCCACCAGACGTTGGTCCACTGGCCGTGGGTCTCGCGGCGGCCCAGGTTCTTCTGGCAGTGGAAGTAGTTGGTGCCCGCGTTGAGGATGCCGGCCTCGGTGCCGGCGGCGGTGTAGGACTTGGCAGTGCGCCAGACCTGGCAGTTGTACTTGCCGCCGCCGATGGGATGGCAGACGGGGGCCTGGGCGGCGGGGTCGGTGCCGCCTCCCCCGCCGCCTCCGGCGCCGTCCTCCGTGGGGTCGCCGTCGGGCTCGTCCTTCGGCGTGGAGCGCTCGGTGGGTCCGGCGGTGTCCCGCTCCTTCTCCTCCTGGGGCTTCTCGGAGGGCGACTCGCCTGCCGTCTCGCCGCGCCCCTTCCGCCTCCGGGCTCATGGAGCGACCGGATTCGGTGCGGGGCGCGGCGGCCTCGGCTGTGACGGAGCCGCTACCGAGCCCCCGGCACACCGGTTTTCGGCCGGGAGGCGGGCTCGTCCTCCGGCTCGTAGCGCAGCAGGTCTCCGGGCTGGCAGTCGAGCGCCTCGCACAGCGCGGCGAGGGTGGTGAAGCGCACCGCCTTGGCGCGGCCGTTCTTCAGCACCGCGAGGTTGGCGGGGGTGATGCCGACGCGCTCGGCCAGCTCGCCGACGGACATCTTCCGCCGGGCGAGCATCACGTCGATGTCGACGACGATCGGCATCAGATCACCTCGGCCAGTTCGGCCCTCATCCGCGTCGCCTCCGCCTCGCGGGCGACGGCCTGGGCGAGCAGCATGCGCAGGACCAGCACCACGAGCGCGATCCCGAAGACCGCGAGCCCGACTCCGCCCACCAGGAGGACGACTCCGGGGGCGACGGCCTCGCCCGGCGCCAGGACCGCGCCGAGCGCGAACACCAGGAGCGCGGCGGCCACGAAGGCGCCGATCACGATGTGGACGTAGCGGAAGGCCGCGTGGGAGAAGACCGTGCCGCGGCGCACCATGGTGACCAGCCGCCAGACGCAGACCAGCACGATCTGGGCGGTCACCACGCCCAGCACGACGATCGCCATGACCGGGTCGGCCAGCCGGGCCACCTCCTCGTCCAGGCCCTTCAGGTCACTGGCGAGCAGCGGCACCATCACCGCCTGGACGAACACCGAGCCGGCCAGCAGCGCCACGATCACCGCGCGCAGAGCGAGCACCGTCAGTTTCCCCATCGCCTGACCTCCCATCGAACCACGATGGGAATCTATCGAGATTCGATAAGCGCAGGCAAGCCGGGAGCGTGCCGGGGCCGCCCGCCGCGCGGGAGCCGTGAGCTACTGCGCGGAGGCCGTGAGGTCGCCGCGCCGGGGTGCCGCGAAGCCCTCGAGGCCGGCGCGGTCGAGGCCGGAGAGCCGGGCGACCTCGGCGACGTCCAGCGCGCCGCAGTCCAGGCCGCGCAGCAGATAGCTGCTGAGGGCCTTGGCGGTGGCGGGTTCGTCCATGACGTCGCCGCCGGTCCGGCCGGCGTAGCGGGCGAGGCGGGCGGCGGCCTGCTCGAAGCCCTCCCGGTAGAAGGCGAAGACGGCCGCGTACCGGGTGGGCAGGTGGCCGGGGTGCATGTCCCAGCCCTGGTAGTAGGCGCGGGCGAGGGCGCGGCGGGTGAGGCCGTAGTGGAGCCGCCAGGCGGCGTGGACCTTCTCCGTGGGGCCGACCGGCAGGACATTGGTGGAGCCGTCGGAGACGCGCACGCCGGTTCCGGCCGCGGCGACCTGCATGACGGCCTTGGCGTGGTCGGCGGCCGGGTGGTCGCCGGCCTGGTGGGCGGCGGAGACGCCGAGGCAGGCGCTGTAGTCGAAGGTGCCGTAGTGCAGGCCGGTGGCGCGGCCCTCGGCGGCCTGGATCATCCGGGCGACGGTGGCGGTGCCGTCGGCGGCGAGGATGGCCTGGCTGGTCTCGATCTGGATCTCGAAGCCGATCCGGCCCGGCTCCAGGCCGTGCGTCTTCTCGAAGGCGTCGAGCAGCCGCGCCATGGCGGTGACCTGCTCGGCGTAGGTGACCTTGGGCAGGGTCAGGACCAGACCGGCGGGCAGGCCGCCGGCCTCCATCAGGCCGGTGAGGAAGATGTCGAGGGTGCGGATGCCCCGGTCGCGTACGGCGACCTCCATGCACTTCATCCGGATGCCCATGTAGGGGGCGGCGGTGCCGTTCCGGTACGCCTCGGCGATCAGCCGTGCGGCGCGGGCAGCGGTCTCGTCCTCCTCGGCGTCGGGGCGGTTGCCGTAGCCGTCCTCGAAGTCGACCCGCAGGTCCTCGACGGGTTCGCGTTCGAGCTTGGCGCGGACCCGGCCGTAGACGTCCTCGGCGAGGGCCTCATCGAGTCCGAGGGCGGAGGCGAAGGCGGCGGCGTCGGGGGCGTGTTCGTCGAGCGCGGCGAGCGCCTGGTCGCCCCAGGAGCGGATGGTGCCGGCGGCGAAGGCGTCGCCCGGGACGTAGACGGTGTGGACGGGCTGGCGGGTGCCGGGGTCCCCGGGGTAGCGGCGCTCCAGCTCGGCGTCGACCGGCGCGAGGGAGGCGCTGATCTCCTCGCTGACGGCACCCGAGAGGCTCGTCGCCACCCGCTCCTGCTGGCCCTGGCCCATTCCTCGCCCTCCTGGTTTCCGTTATACGGAATGGACAATCCGCAGAACGAAGTTATCCGCCGCTCTGCCGTCGGTCAACACTGTCTTGCCCCGAGATCCACTCCGCCCTCTCGGCATGTTCACGTTCATCTGGCACCGTCGGACCAGCAGCGCACGGCCCCGACCGACGCGAACAGAAAGGCAGAGCCTGGTGCCACACCACCCGCGGGTCACCCGCCGCACGGGACTGAGATCCGCACTGGCCGCCTCCGTCGCCCTTCCGCTCTCCAGTACAGCACTGTCGTCCGCGCCCGCCGCCGCGGCGGAGGGCCCGGACGACCGCCCCCTGGAGGTGATGTCGTTCAATCTGCGCTACGCGAGCGACGCGGAGCCGCACAGCTGGGCCACCCGCAGGCCCGTGATGCGACGGCTGCTGCGCCAGGAACGCCCGCATGTCATCGGCACCCAGGAGGGCCTGTACCGGCAGCTGCACGACATCGAGGCCGATCTGGGCCCGGACTACGACTGGATCGGCACCGGGCGCGCGGGCGGCAGCCGGGACGAGTTCATGGCCGTCCTCTACGACACCCGCCGGCTCGAGCCGCTGGAGTACGAGCACTTCTGGCTCTCCGACACCCCGTATGTGATCGCCTCGAAGACCTGGGGCAACGCCTGGATCCGCATGGTCACCTGGGTCCGCTTCCGCGATCTCACCGCAGACGGGCGGGAGTTCGTCCTGCTGAACACCCACCTGGACAACGCCAGTCAGTACGCACGCGAGCGGGCCGCCGACCTCACCGTCGAGCACATCCGGAAGATGGACCGCTCACTGCCCGTGCTGGTGACCGGCGACTTCAATGTGCCCGCCCACGGCAACCCGGTGTACGACACGATGCTCTCCGCCGGTCTGGTCGACACCTGGGATGCGGCGGCCGAGCGGAGCGCGCTGTACGGCACCTTCCACAACTACCGGCCGCCGGTGCCGGGCGGCGACCGCATCGACTGGATCCTGGCCACCCCCGGCGTCACCGTGCACCGGGCGGCGATCAACACCTTCACCGCCCACGGGCAGTACCCCAGCGATCATCTGCCGGTGCAGGCCACGCTGACCCTGGCATGAGCGAGGCCCCGGCATGCGCGAAGCCCCCGCGGCCGTGACGGTCGCGGGGGCCTGCTGCGGCTGCGGGGGGGATCAGCCCTTGCGGGCCTTGACCTCCTCGGTGAGCTGCGGCACGACGTCGAACAGGTCGCCGACGACGCCGTAGTCGACCAGGTCGAAGATCGGGGCCTCGGGGTCCTTGTTGATGGCCACGATGGTCTTCGAGGTCTGCATACCGGCCCGGTGCTGGATCGCGCCCGAGATACCGGCGGCGATGTACAGCTGCGGCGAGACCGACTTGCCGGTCTGGCCGACCTGGTTGGTGTGCGGGTACCAGCCGGCGTCGACGGCGGCACGCGAGGCACCGACGGCCGCGCCGAGCTCGTCGGCGAGGGCCTCGATGATCGAGAAGTTCTCGGCGCCGTTGACGCCGCGGCCGCCGGAGACCACGATCGCGGCCTCGGTCAGCTCGGGACGGCCGGTCGACTCGCGCGGCGTGCGGCCGGTGACCTTGGTGCCGGTCGCCTTGTCGGAGAAGGTCACCGACAGGGCCTCGACCGTGCCCGCGGCCGGGGCCGGCTCCACGGCGGCCGAGTTCGGCTTGACCGTGATGACCGGGGTGCCCTTGGAGACACGGGACTTGGTGGTGTAGGAGGCGGCGAACACCGACTGGGTGGCCACCGGGCCCTCGTCGCCGGCCTCCAGGTCGACGGCGTCGGTGATGATGCCGGAGCCGATGCGCAGCGCCAGACGGGCGGCGATCTCCTTGCCCTCGGCGGAGGACGGGACCAGCACGGCGGCCGGGGAGACGGACTCGACGGCGGCCTGCAGCGCGTCGACCTTCGGCACGACCAGGAAGTCGGCGTACTCGGACGCCTCGTGGGTGAGGACCTTCACCGCGCCGTGCTCGGCGAGCGTGGCGGCGGTGTCACCGGCACCGTTGCCGAGGGCGACGGCGACCGGGTCGCCGATGCGGCGGGCCAAGGTCAGCAGCTCCAGCGTGGGCTTGCGGACGGCGCCGTCCACGTGGTCGACGTAGACGAGAACTTCAGCCATGGGATTGCACTCCTGCGTAGCGAAGATGAGGGACGGTCAGCGAACTCGGGCTCAGATGAACTTCTGGCCCGCGAGGAACTCGGCGAGCTGCTTGCCGCCCTCGCCCTCGTCCTTGACGATCGTGCCCGCGGTGCGGGCCGGACGCTCCGCGGCCGACACGACCGTGGTGTAGGCGTTCTCCAGGCCGACCTCGTCGGCGTCGATGTCCAGGTCGGACAGGTCCCAGGACTCCACCGGCTTCTTCTTGGCAGCCATGATGCCCTTGAAGGACGGGTAGCGGGCCTCGCCCGACTGGTCGGTGACCGACACGACCGCCGGCAGGGAGGCCTCGAGCTGCTCGGAGGCGGCGTCGCCGTCGCGGCGGCCGGTGACCTTGCCGTCCTCGACCGACACCTCGGACAGCAGCGTCACCTGCGGGACGCCGAGGCGCTCCGCGAGCAGCGCGGGGACGACGCCCATGGTGCCGTCGGTGGAGGCCATACCGGAGATCACCAGGTCGTAGCCGGCCTTCTCGATGGCCTTGGCCAGGACCAGGGAGGTGCCGATGGCGTCGGTGCCGTGCAGGTCGTCGTCCTCCACGTGGATCGCCTTGTCGGCGCCCATGGACAGCGCCTTGCGCAGCGCGTCCTTGGCGTCCTCCGGACCCACGGTCAGGACGGTGACCTCCACGTCGTCGTCGGAGTTCTCCGAGATCTGCAGCGCCTGCTCGACCGCGTACTCGTCCAGCTCGGAGAGCAGACCGTCCACGTCGTCGCGGTCGACGGTCAGGTCATCGGCGAAGTGCCGGTCGCCAGTGGCGTCGGGCACGTACTTCACAGTGACAACGATCCTCAAGCTCACGCCGGCTCTCCTACTGCATCGTCATTTCTGGCTGCCTGTCTGCAGGCAGCATAGGCACCTGAAGGGGGTGATCCCGGTCGGGGCGACCCGCGCTCCGCACATTAGGTTACTCGCCAGTACACCCAGTTCGTTACGCGCCAGTACACCGAGTCCGTTCCCGCTAAGCAAGCGCTTTGAACTGTGACCTTTGCAACGCAGCGTAACCGGAACTGGACGCGCACGCAGCGCGAGAGGCGAGCGGCTCAGTCCCGCAGACCGTGATAGCGGCCGTGGTGATACAGCAGGGGACGCCCGGGGCGGGCGGGGTCGCCGGGGTCGCCGAGCAGCACCTCGCCGATCACGATGCGGTGATCTCCGGCCGGGACCCTGGCCACGACCTCGCACACCGTCCAGGCCAGCACGCCGTGCAGCAGCGGCACCCCCTCGGGGCCGTCCCACCAGGCCGTGCCCGGTCCGAAGCGGTCGGCGCCGGGGCGGGCGAAGGTGACCGCCAGGTCCTGCTGGTCCTCGGCGAGCACATGGACGCCGACGTGGTCACCCGTGGCTATCACCGGCCAGCTCGAGCTCGCGGTGCCGATGCCGAAGGAGAGCATCGGTGGGTCGGCGGAGACGGAGGCGAGGGAGGTGGCGGTGAAGCCGACCGGCCCCGAGGCACCGCGCGCCGTGATCACCGCCACACCCGCCGCGTGCCGCCGGAACACGGAGCGCAGCAGATCGGGCGAGGCGGGCCGGGCGTTGCCGAGGGCGGGCGGGGCCGTCATGGAACTGTCCTTCCGCGGGAGACGAGATGAGGGAGCGGGTACCCGCGACGGGCGAAGGAGTTCCGAGGACATGCCGTCAGGCTGACGAGGCACGGAACGCGCCGTCAAGTCGGCCCTGTGAGGTGGGAGATGACTCACTGCGGGCCCACGGGACGTCATACCGCCTCTCCGAGGGCGGCGATCACATCGGCCTTGCGGGGCTGCCCGGTGGCCCGGCGCACCACCCGGCCACCGGCGTCGAGGACCAGCACGGTGGGGGTCTTGAGGATGTCGAGGCGGCGCACCAGGTCGAGGTTCTCCTCGGCGTCGATCTCGACATGCGCGACGCCGGGGACCATGCCGGCCACGTCCGCCAGCACCCGCCGGGTGGCCCGGCAGGGGGCGCAGAAGGCGCTGGAGAACTGCACCAGCGTGGCGCGTTCGCCGAGCTCGGCGCCCAGCTCCTCGGCCGCCAGCCGACTGCCCTCGTCCCGCGCGCGCACCCGCACCCTCCCGCTCCGCCGCCGTTGCAGCACTCCGAAGGTGCTCGCCGCGGCGAGCACCAGCACACACACCACCAGTCCGGTCACACCAGCTTGAAGCATTCACACAACCGCAAAGATTCCCGCCTTCGCCCTCCGGCTCTCGTGCGGAATGCTTGATTCATGGACATCGATGCGAGGGGGCCCCGCTTCGGGGCGGCGGTGACGACCGTGGTGCTGGCGGTCGTCATGATCACCGGGAGCGTGTGGCTGCTGGCCTGGCAGACGCTGGCGTTCGCCTGCGGCGCGGCGGGCGGGGTCGGCCGGTCGCCGTACGGCTGGCTGTTCCGGAAGGCGGTGCGGCCGCGGCTCGGGCCGCCCACGGAGTTCGAGGCGCCGCAGCCGCCGCGGTTCGCACAGGCGGTCGGACTGGTCTTCGCGGTGACCGCCCTGATCGGCTTCACCGCCGGGCCCGGCTGGCTGGGCCTGGCCGCGACCGGGGCGGCGCTCGCGGCGGCCTTCCTCAACGCGGTGTTCGGCTACTGCCTGGGCTGCGAGATGTACCTGCTGATGCGGCGGTTGACGGTCCGCGCGGGATAACGGCCGCGCAAAAGACCGAGGTGGGCCGGGGGTGGACGTGACGAGAATCTCGCCGCTCGCGGGCTCCGGGGCTGGTTCACGGCGCGTTATTCGGGCACCATCAGCGACAAGCCGTAAACCTACGGCTGCGTAACTTCGACTGGGAGAGTGCCTCCTTCCCAGCAGAGAAGGAAGGGTTCCATCCCGCCCATGGCTGAACTCGTCTACCGCCCCGTGATCGGTTTCGCCCGCACCCTGTTCAAGGTGTGGGACCTCAAGATCGACCTCCGGGGTTCGGAGTACATCCCGCGCACGGGCGGCGCCGTGCTGGTGAGCAATCACATCAGCTACCTGGACTTCGTCTTCAACGGCCTGGCCGCACTGCCGCAGAAGCGGCTGGTGCGCTTCATGGCGAAGGAGTCGGTCTTCCGGCACAGGATCTCCGGACCGCTGATGCGCGGGATGAAGCACATCCCGGTCGACCGCGCACAGGGCGAGGCGGCGTACGAGAACGCGCTGCGCTCGCTGCGGTCGGGTGAGATCGTGGGCGTCTTCCCCGAGGCGACGATCTCCCAGTCGTTCACCCTGAAGAGCTTCAAGTCGGGTGCGGCGCGCCTGGCGCAGGAGGCCGGCGTGCCGCTGATCCCGATGGCGGTGTGGGGCACCCAGCGCCTGTGGACCAAGGGCCGTCCGCGCAACTTCAAGCGCAGCCACACGCCGATCACCATTCGCGTGGGCGAGGCGCTGGAGGCGTCCAAGGACACCTACGCGGGTGTGATCACCCGGCAGCTGCGCGAGCGCGTCCAGGAGCTGCTGGAGGCGGCTCAGCGGGCCTACCCGGTGCGCCCCAGGGGCCCCGAGGACACCTGGTGGATGCCGGCCCACCTCGGCGGCACGGCCCCCACCCCGGAGCAGGTCCGCGCGGCCGAGGCCCACTGAGTCATAGGCGGCCCCCACTGACTCACGGGCGGCCCTGGTCCTCCAGCGTGGTGGGGAGGAGCATCTGCCACAGGTGGGACCGGTCGCGCGCGGAACTGAGCGCCCGCACGACGGCCGGATGCGGCGCCGCGTACAGGACGGGGTGGTCGCGTTCACCGGCCGCCGTGTCGGGTGTGAAGGCCAGGCGTTCGCCGCGGAGCGAGAAGCGGGCGTCGACGCCCGGTTTGTTGCCGCGCGGGTCCTGCCGGTGCCAGGCGCCGTCGAACCACACCGCGACGAGGCCGTGCACCACGCCCAGGTACTGGTAGCAGAGCGCGGCCGGGATGCCCTCCGCCCGGAGCAGGGCGGTCAGGGCGTGGGCCTTGGCGTAGCAGATGCCGGTGCGCTGCTCCAGGACGTCGGAGGCGCGCCAGGTGACCCGCGGATCGTCCGCGTCCGGCCGCACATCTATGCACACCCGGCCCCGGGTCAGCGGCGCGCCATCTCCTCCTTGAGGACGGCGAGGAACGTGTCGACGTCCTCCTCGGTGGTGTCGAAGGAGCACATCCAGCGGACGTCGCCCGCGGCCTCGTCCCAGAAGTAGAAGCGGAACTTCTTCTGCAGGCGCTCGCTCACGTCGTGCGGCAGCCGGGCGAAGACCGCGTTGGCCTGGACCGGGTAGAGGATCTCCACGCCGTGCACGGCGCGCACGCCCTCGGCGAGCCGCTGGGCCATCTCGTTGGCGTGCCGGGCGTTGCGCAGCCACAGGTCCCGGGCGAGCAGCGCCTCCAGCTGCACCGACACGAAGCGCATCTTGGAGGCGAGCTGCATGGACAGCTTGCGCAGATGCTTCATGTGCCGGATGCCGTCCGGGTTGAGCACCACGACGGCCTCGCCGCAGAGGGCACCGTTCTTGGTGCCGCCCAGGGAGAGGATGTCCACCCCGACGGCATTGGTCAAGGTGCGCATCGGCACGTCGAGGGAGGCGGCGGCGTTGGCCAGCCGCGAGCCGTCGACGTGCACCTTCATGCCGCGGGCGTGGGCGTGCTCGCAGATGGCGCGGATCTCGTCCGGGGTGTAGACGGTGCCCAGCTCGGTGGCCTGGGCTATGGACACCACCTGCGGCATGGCCCGGTGCTCGTCCTCCCAGCCGTAGGCCTGCCGGTCGATCAGCTCGGGGGTGAGCTTGCCGTCCGGGGTCGGCACGGTGAGCAGCTTGATCCCGGCGACCCGCTCGGGCGCCCCGCCCTCGTCCACGTTGATGTGGGCGCTGTCCGCGCAGATCACCGCGCCCCAGCGGTCGGTGACCGCCTGGAGCGCGACGACGTTGGCGCCCGTGCCGTTGAAGACGGGGAACGCCTCGGCGGTGGGGCCGAAGTGACTGCGGATCACCTGCTGGAGGTTCTCCGTGTAGGCGTCCTCGCCGTACGCGACCTGGTGCCCGCCGTTGGCGAGGGCCAGCGCGGCGAGCACCTCCGGGTGGGCTCCGGCGTAGTTGTCACTGGCGAAACCGCGGACGTCCGGGTCGTGATGACGACGTGCGTCGGTCCGCGGTGGGTTCACGGCTTCTCGGTCAGCCACAGACGGTTTCCGTTCACTTCCGCGGCGGGCTTGTCCCAGACGCCGACGATGGCCTCGGCCAGGTCCTTGACGTCCGTGAAGCCCGCGAACTTCGCGTTGGGGCGTTCGGCGCGCATCGCGTCGTGCACCAGCGCCTTCACCACCAGGATGACAGCCGCGGAGGTCGGCCCCTGCTCGCCCCCGGCCTTGCGGAAGTAGTCGGCGAGTGCCAGCGTCCACGCCTCGGCGGCTGCCTTGGCGGCGGCGTAGGAGGCGTTGCCCGCGGAGGGCTTGGTGGCGCCCGCGGCGCTGATCAGCACGTACCGTCCGCGGTCGCTGCGCTGCAGCGCCTCGTGGAACGCGAGGGAGGTGTGCTGCACGGTCTTCACCAGCAGCAGCTCCAGCAGGTCCCAGTCGTCGAGGTTGGTCTTGGTGAAGGTCTCGCTGCCGCGCCAGCCGCCGACGAGATGGACCAGGCCGTCGACCCGGCCGAACTCCTTCTCGGTGCGGGCGGCCCACTCCCGGGTGGAGTCCAGGTCCAGCAGGTCGACCGTGTCGCCGGTGACGGTGGCGCCGCCGTGCGCGTAGCGCGCCGCGTCGACGGCCTCCGCCAGCCGCTCCGGGTCGTTGTCGGAGGCGACGACAGTCGCTCCCGCCTCGGCCAGCCTGAGCAGCGCCGCGCGCCCCGCGGGTCCTCCCGCGCCGGCCACCGCGATCACCGCACCGTCGAGCGCCCCGTTCCCCATGTGTCTCGCCTCCTGAGCAGTTGTGTGAACGCGATCGCTCACGCGGCGACCCGCTCGGCGCTGTCCGCCGTGATGCCCTTGGTGGAGGCGATCACGTTCTTCAGCTTCTTGGACAGTGCCTCATAGAACATGCTCAGCGGAAACTCGTCCGGAAGCACGTCATCGACGAGTTTGCGCGGGGGCAGCGTCAGGTCAAGGGCTTCGGGACCCTTGGCCCACTTGGAACCGGGGTGCGGGGCGAGGTAGGTGGAGACCAGCTCGTAGCCCGCGAACCAGTGGACGAGCTTTGGGCGGTCGATGCCGTCCCGGTACAGCTTCTCGATCTCCGCGCACAGCTGGTTGGTGATCTGCGGAGCGCGCTCCCAGTCGATGGAGAGCTTGTTGTCGGTCCAGCGCACCACGTCGTGCTTGTGCAGGTAGGCGAAGAGCAGCTGGCCGCCCAGGCCGTCGTAGTTGCGGACCCGCTCGCCGGTGACCGGGAAGCGGAACATGCGGTCGAACAGCACCGCGACCTGCACGTCACGGGCCTGCGGCACGCCCTCGGCCGCGAGCTTCACGGCCTCCTTGAACGCGGTGAGGTCGCAGCGCAGCTCCTCCAGGCCGTACATCCAGAACGGCTGGCGCTGCTTGATCATGAACGGGTCGAAGGGCAGGTCGCCGTGGCTGTGGGTGCGGTCGTGGATCATGTCCCACAGCACGAAGGCCTCTTCGCAGCGCTTCTGGTCGTGGACCATCGCGGCGACGTCCTCGGGCAGCTCCAGGCCCAGGATGTCGACGGCGGCGGAGGTGACCCGGCGGAAGCGGGCGGCCTCGCGGTCGCAGAAGATGCCGCCCCAGGTGAAGCGCTCCGGCGCCTCGCGCACGGCGATGGTCTCCGGGAAGAGCACCGCGGAGTTGGTGTCGTAGCCGGAGGTGAAGTCCTCGAAGGTGATGCCGCAGAACAGCGGGTTGTCGTAGCGGGTGCGCTCCAGCTCGGCCAGCCAGTCGGGCCAGACCATGCGCAGCACGACCGCCTCGAGGTTGCGGTTCGGGTTGCCGTTCTGCGTGTACATCGGGAAGACGACCAGGTGCTGCAGGCCGTCCGCGCGGTTCTGGGCGGGCTGGAAGGCCATCAGGGAGTCGAGGAAGTCCGGTACCTCGAAGCCGCCCTCGGCCCAGCGGCGCAGGTCCTTGACCAGGGCCTCGTGGTACGCCTGGTCGTGCGGCAGCAGCGGGGACAGCTGCTCCACGGCCTCGGCGACCTCGTTGACGGCGCGCTCGGCCTCGGCGCGCCCGGGGGCGCCCTCGGCGTCGAAGTCGATCGACCCGTCCTTGTTCTGCCAGGGGCGGATCCGCTCCACGGCATCCTTGAGCACGGGCCACGCCGGGTGCTCGATCACCCTGCCCTCCGAAGGAACCCTCGCCTCCGTACCCGACTGCACAAGAATTTCCGTCATGTCCCATCCTCCACTGGAGAACCTCTCGTACGCCGACCGTATACATACGAGGTTTCTCCCAGCAAGGGGAGCCTCGGGAAAATATCCTGCACCACCCCCGCTCTCGCCGCATTATTTCCTGCCTTGCACGCGTGTGGGCGATGTCGCGCCCGAACACGGTTCAGCCTCTGGACGATGCGGGCACAGGCGATACGGTCCAGGAGGGCCGCAGGGACGCGGTCCCCCCGCCGCCGTCGACGGAAGCGAGTCGGATCTTGAACTTCCTCACCATCGGTCACCGCGGAGTCATGGGTGTCGAGCCGGAGAACACCCTCCGGTCCTTCGTCGCCGCCCAGGAGGCCGGCCTCGATGTCATCGAACTCGATCTGCATCTGAGCAAGGACGGCGCCCTGGTCGTCATGCACGACGCGGACGTGGACCGCACGACGGACGGCGCGGGCCCGATCGCCGACAAGACCCTCGCCGAACTGCGCGCCCTGGACGCCGGCCGCGGCGAGCGGATCCCGCTGTTCGAGGAGGTGCTCGACGCCGTCCGGGCGCCTCTGCAGGCCGAGATCAAGGACACCCAGGCCGCCAGGGCGCTGGCGGAGGTGATGAACGAGCGCGATCTCGCGGAGCGGGTCGAGGTGTCCTCGTTCCACGACGAGGCGATCGCCGAGATCGCCCGGCTGGTGCCCGGGGTGCGCACCGCGCTGGTCGCCAGCCGCTACGGCACGGACGTCGTGGACCGTGCGGTCGCGGTGGGCGCCGCCACCCTGTGCCTGAACATCCGGCGGCTCACCCTGGAGATCGTGGAGCGGGCCCGGAAGGCCGACCTGCGGATCTTCGGGTGGACGGTGAACACGCAGGACCATCTGCGCCTGGTCCGCGCCCTGGGTCTGGACGGCGCCACCACCGACTACCCGGAGATCAAGCGCACGGGGCGCTTCACGGCGTGACCGGCGGTGCGTTCAGCGTGTGAGCAGCGGCGGGCTGCTGGTCAGCCGAACTCCTTGACCAGCAGCTCGAACTCCAGGTCGTCGCGCTGCGGGATGCCGAAGCGCTCGTCGCCGTACGGGAAGGGGAACGTCTTGCCGGTGCGGCGGTAGCCGCGCCGCTCGTACCAGGCGATGAGGTCCTCGCGCACGGAGATCACCGTCATGTGCATCTCGCGCACGCCCCAGGTCTCCCGGGCCTGGCGCTCGGCCTCCGCGATGATCGTCTTGCCGAGGCCGGCGCCCTGGAGGGCGGGGCTCACCGCGAACATGCCGAAGTAGGCGTGGTCCCCGCGATGCTCCAGCTGGCAGCAGGCGATGATCCGTCCGTCGCGCTCCGCGGTCAGCAGCCGGCTGTCCGGCGACTCGATGACCTCCCGCACGCCCTCCGGGTCGGTCCGCTGCCCCTCGAGGATGTCCGCCTCGGTGGTCCACCCGGCCCGGCTGGACTCGCCCCGGTACGCCGACTCGATCAGCGCGACCAGCTCGTCCACGTCGGCCTCGGTGGCGTCGCGGAATCTGGGTGCGGTGTCGGTGACGGCTTCCATGGGCAACTCCGGTTCCTGTGCAGCTGTGGCAGGGACGAGATTAACCCGACCGCGCCGGGGCCCTGACGGGCGTCCTTCCTCTGAGACACCTCTCGGCATCTGAGACACCCCCTAGGCTCGGCGGCATGGTGCACGTACTGGGCAGCCGCGTCCTGATCCGGCCCACGGACCCGGAGCGCTCACGGACCTTCTACGGCGAGCAGCTGGGCCTCGCCGTCTACCGGGAGTTCGGCACCGGGCCGGAGCGCGGCACGGTCTACTTCCTCGGCGGTGGATTCCTGGAGCTGTCGGGCCGCGCGGAGTCCGCGCCCCCTCCGGGGCTGCGCCTGTGGCTCCAGGTCGCGGACGTCGCGGCGGCCCACCGGGAGCTGCTGGACAAGGGCGTCGAGATCCTCCGGCCGCCGGTGAAGGAGCCCTGGGGCCTGATCGAGATGTGGATCGCTGACCCGGACGGCACCCCGATCGTGCTGGTGGAGACCCCGGCCGATCATCCGCTGCGGTACCGGCCGGGGATCTGAGGGAGCCGGTCAGGCCGGGCATGTGACTGGCCGGTCAGGCCGGGCGGAGCTCCCAGCCGCGGTCGGTGCGGGTCAGTTCCCCGAAGCCGGCCCCGGTCAGAAGGCCGTACCTCTCCGTCTCCTCCTCCCCCAGGTAGGCGGCGAGACGGTCGACGCCGCACAGGCGCAGCCAGTCGGCGGCGTGGGCGAGCAGCCGGCGTTCCAGTCCGGTGTCGCGGGCGGCGGGGTCGATGTGCAGATTGCCGATGTCCGCGAGGCCGTCGGCGCGGATGTGGCGCTCCGGGCGGGCCAGCGCCGTGTCGACCTCGATGAAGCCGAGGGCGCGCCCGTCGCCGCAGGCGGTGAAGCGGGTGCCGCACTCCCCCACCGTGCGCCGGAAGGTGACGCCCCCGCCGGGCTCGGAGTGCGGCAGGTCCGCCACCCGCGCCAGCAGGATCACCTCGGTGTCGCCGACGTGCCGGAATCCCGCGGCCTCGTACACCGCGCGGATGTGCGGCCAGTTGCGGGGCAGTCCGTAGACGACGGGTGCGGGCAGGGCACCGTCGGCGTGGACGCGCCGCACGTTCCAGCGGGCGAGCCGGGCCAGGCAGGCCCGCATCAGCAGCTCGGCGGCGTCCAGGGCGTCCGGCCGGAAGGAGACCGGCGGATGGCAGACGAACCAGTTGATCTCGCCGGTGTCCCGGTAGGACTCGCCGACCTCGGCGCCGGGCCGGTAGCGCAGCAGATGCGCGCCGGCCACGACGCTCCCGCGCTGCTCGGCGACGAGCGTGACCCGCTCGCTCACCCAGGGGTCGGTGATGAACTCCTCCGGCTGCCGTTCCAGATCGCTGAGCACGGTGTTGACGGAGACGGAGACGCCGGGGACGACGGCCGCCACATGGGTGTTGACCAGGTCGGTGAGCTGATCGCGGTCGGCGCGGCGGAAGGGACGCACATCGAGTGCGGGCACGGGAGACCTCCGGGCAGGGGTGAGTCAATGATCCGGTGGCCGCCACGCGATGCGGTACGGACAGGAGGGTACGGCGCGGGCGGCGGCCCTCACCAGCCGGGGTCCCGGTCCGCTCGGCGCCCCCGGGCCGACCCGGATGGCCCACCGGGACGGGCGGGTCTAGGTCTGCTGTCCCGACAGGTTGGTGACGCGGCTGGCTGGTGGGTGGCCGCTGATGCCGGTGTGGGGTCAGCGGGGCGTTACGGTGGGACACGAGGGCCTCCTGGCGGTCGGACGTGAATGTCGCAATCCACACCGAACCCAGAAGGCCCTCACCCGTTCAAGCACCCAGCACGCGTGTCACCAACGTCCCGGGACAGCACACCTAGCGTGCTCGGAGGGACGGCTGCCGCGAAGGGTCGCGCGGAAGGAGCGTCATGAAGCTGACCGCGCCGGTGACCGGCGGACCCTGCTGGGCCGAGCTGGGGACCACCGATGTCGACGGGGCCAAGACGTTCTACACCCGTCTGTTCGGCTGGCTCGCCGAGACCGACACCCGTGAGCAGGCGGGCGGTTACACGGTGGCACGGCTCGGGGACGCGCCGGTCGCCGCGCTGACACCGCTGTTCAAGCCCTCGCAGCCGGTCGCCTGGAACGTCTCGTTCGCGGTGACCGACGCCGAGGCCTGTCTGCGGGCGGTGCGGCACGCGGGCGGGACGCGGCTGCTCGGGCCGATGGAGGTCTTCGACCTGGGCCGTTTTGCCGTGATCGCCGACCCGGACGGTGCGGTCTTCCATCTGTGGGAGCCGGGCACCTTCCCCGGCGCCGGGGTGTTCAACGCGCCCGGGGCGCTGGGCTGGGTGGAGCTGCTCACCCGCGCACCGGAGCAGGCGGTGGCCTTCTACACCACCGTGTTCGGCTGGAGCGTCGACCCCGCGCAGCGTTATCCGCAGTGGGGTATCGACGGCGCCGGCTTCGGCGGCATGACGGCCATGGACGATACGTTCCCGCCCGAGGTGCCCTCGCACTGGCTGCCGTACTTCGCCGCCGAGGACGTGGGCGAGACCGCGGCGGCGGCCGCCCGGGACAAGGGCACCGTGCTGATGGAGCCCACGACGGTCCCCGACGGCCCGCGCATCGCGGTGCTGCACGATCCGCAGGGGGCGGTGTTCGGGGTGTACGCGGCGGACCACGAGCGCTGAGCGACGACAGGCGCCGGGCGGCCGCCGGTCAGGTGCGCAGTGCGCCGCTGCGGCCCTCCAGCTGGGCGAGGAGGGTGCTCAGCAGGGCGGCGAGCTCGCCCAGCTCCGGGCTGTCCAGGCCGGACAGTACCGCGGCCTCGTGCGCGAGCTGCGCGGGCAGGACGTCGTCGACCAGGTCACGTCCGGCGTCGGTGAGGCGGACGTGGGTGACCCGGCGGTCACGGGAGTCGCCGCGGCGCTCCACCAGGCCCCGCTGGGTGAGCTGCTTGAGGCGCTTGGTCACCGCGGCGCCCGAGGCGAAGGTCTCCCGGGCCAGTTCGCTCGGGGTGAGTTCCTGTCCGGTGCGCCGCAGCGCGGCGAGCAGGTCGAACTCGGGCCGGGACAGCCCGGCCCGGCGCAGCGGGACGTCCTCGGCCTGCTGCAGGAGGGCGGCGCAGCGGTTGATGCGGCCGATGACCTCCATGGGCGCCGTGTCGAGATGGGGGTGCACGGCCCGCCACTGGCGCACCACCGCGGCCATCGTGTCGCCTCCCGCGCCGCCCAGCGGGGCGGAAGGCGTGAGATCCGCCGGGGCGTCGTCGGGGGTCGAGGTGCCTTCGGGCGCCGTCATGGCCGTGCGTCCTCCGTCGTCGTGCGCGGGCCGGGGTCCGGGGCAGGCCCTGGCGTCGTACCGTCGCCGCGAGCGTACGGTCGTCCGGACCGCTCGGCCCGGACGACCCGCTGCCGGGGCGGCGCGCGCCGCCGCCTTTCACCCGCGGCGGCGCCGGCAGGGCCCGGAGGGCACTGCCACCCGCACAGGTCCTGAGCTGCCGTGCACTCGCACATGCCCTGAGCTGCCGTGCACTCCCCCGCACGCCCCCGCGTACACCCTTGCGCTCGCGTGCACACCGCCGGGTGCGGGCATCCCTTGACCGATCGTCGAGGTGCCGTCGAGGTGCCGTCGAGGTCCCGTGACGGGCAGGGGGAGGCTGGAGTGCACGGACCGGCGACGACCGGCTGGCTGCTGGTCGCGCTCTGCGCGGCGACCGGCGCCTACTGTCTGGTGCGGATGCGCAGCGAGGTGGAGGAGCAGCGCCGAGCGGCGGGCGGCGAGGCGCTGATGGGTTTCGGGATGGCCGCCATGGCGGTCCCGGCCGCGGTGTTCACCCCGCCGGACTGGGTCTGGTCCGCCTATGCGGCGGTGTTCGGCGCGGCGGGGCTGCACGCGCTGTGGGCGGCCCGCGCGAGCGCGCACCATCTGCATCATCTGGTAGGGGCTGGCGCCATGGTCTACATGTCACTGGTCATGGGCGCCGCGCCGGGGCACGGGCACGGCGGTCCGGGCCTGCCACCGCTGACCGGGGTGCTGCTGCTGTACTTCGCGGGCTATGTGCTGGCAACGGGGGCACGGCTGGTCCCCGCGGCAGCGACGGCCGGTGGCACCGGAGCCACGGGCTGGGGGGACCGTCCGGAGCTGGCGCGGGCCTGCCGGCTGTCCATGGCGATGGCGATGGTGGCCATGCTGCTCGCGATGTGAGCCGGGAGCGTGTGTGCCCGTGTGTGCCCGTGTGTGCCCGCTGAACGGGCGCATGGGCCGTTGAGTACGTCACTTTGCCCCCTTGGGCCGTATCTCTTGCCCGTGCGGCGCTCATAGGCTGCACGCATGATCCTTCCCGCCGTCCTGTTGCTGCTCGGCGTGCTGACCGCCGTGCTCGGCCCCCGGCTGCTCGCCCGGGCCGACTGGCCGGACCGGGAACCGGTGGTCGCGCTGTGGGTGTGGCAGTGCGTCGTCGCGGCGGTGCTGCTGTGCTGTGCGCTGTCGATGACGTTCAGCGCCGCGGCGGCCTGGCACGCGGTCGGCGGGCGGGTGTTCGCCACGGCACCGCGCGCGGTCGTGGAGGCGTACGCGCTCGGAACGGCCGGGCCCTGGGCGGCGACCACCGCGGTCACGCTCGCCTGCGGGGGTCTGTGGACGGCGGCCATGCTGGTCCGGGAGATCCGGGAGGCCCGCGCCCGGCGGCGGGCGCGCCGGGCCGAACTGCGCGAGCGGGTACCGCTGCTGCCGGGCGAGGAGCCGGGCTCGGACCGTCTGGTGGTGCTGGAGGGCGAGCGGCCCGAGGCGTGGTGGCTGCCCGGGACCCCGCCTCAACTGGTGGTCACCACGGCCGCGTTGCGCCGGCTCAAGGGCCGGCAGCTGGACGCGGTCCTCGCCCATGAGCGGGGGCACGCGCAGGCCCGTCACGACTGGCTGCTGCACTGCTCCTCCGCCCTGGCCGACGGTTTCCCGCAGGTGCGGGTGTTCGCCGCGTTCCGCGACGAGATGCACCGGCTGGTGGAACTCGCCGCCGACGACGTGGCCTCCCGCCGTTTCGGCCGGCTGACCACCGCGCTGGCCCTGGTCGAACTCAACGAGCACCGGGGCGTGTTCGGCCCCTGCCCGGCCACGCAGGCCCATGTCCCGGCCCGGGTGAACCGATTGCTGACCCCGCCGGACCGGCTCACCGCCGCTCGCCGGCTGCGGCTGACGGCCGCGGCGTCCCTGGTCCCGGTGATCCCGGTGCTGGTGGCGTTCGCCCCGGGATTGCGGGCATTGGGGTAGACGAGACTCGAAAGCGTCGGAGCAAACGGGCTCCGGGCCCGTACCGTCGGCAAGGATCTCCGCATGCGCACAACCCACGTCGAGTCCCCGCCCCGTCCGTCCGGCAGGCGCGGCCCCACCGCCGCGTCCGCCGGTGTGCTGGGCCTGTGCTCCGCGCTGCTGCTGGTGCTGGTCGCCTTCGAGTGGCGGCCGCTGACCGGGCTGGACGGTGGCATCTCCCGGACCACCCACCGCTGGGCGGTCGAGGAGCCGGGGCTGACGCAGGCCTGCCGGATCCTGACGGACTGGGTCTGGGATCCGTGGACGATGCGCATCCTGTGCGGGGTGACGGCCGCCGTCCTGGTGTGGCGGTTCGCGGCCCGCTGGACGGCGCTGTGGCTGGTGGTGACCGTGGCCGCCGGGACGGCGCTGCAGCAGGGGCTGAAGGCCGCCGTGGGCCGCGCCCGGCCGGTCTGGCCCGACCCGGTCGACAGCGCCCAGTACGCGGCGTTCCCCTCGGGCCACGCCATGACCGCCACGGTGGTGTGCGGGTTGCTTCTGTGGCTGCTGCACCGCGGGGGCATGGGCCAGGCCCTGTGGCGTACGGTGCTGGCGGTCGCAGCGGTGTCGGTGATCGGTGTCGGGCTGACGCGCGTCTGGCTCGGCGTGCACTGGGCCACCGACGTCCTGGGCGGCTGGCTGATCGGCGCCCTGGTGGTGGTCGTGGCGATCCGGGTCCATCTCCGCCGGCACCCGTGACCGGGCCGCACCGCCGGCCCTGACCGCTCCGGACCCGCTCATGGCGGCGTCCGCTTCCGCCGGCGGCCGCATTCTACGGCCGACCTGCTCCTCCGCTTCCGGCGCGGCACCGAGTTCACCGAGAACCCGCTGCCGGGCCGGCCATCGGACGTGCCGCGCGCAGTGCACGACGACGCCCGCTGAGCCGCTGCGCTCCCCTCGCCTCCGCAGCGATTCCCGGCCGGCCCCTGGCAGGGAAGTAGCCCCAGGCTACCGAACGGGTTCTGACGCCCGTCTCGGACGATCCCCCGCGTCGCCCGAGACGGACGGCAGCCCGAAACAGACCCACCAGGGGCCTGACCGTACGCGTTGAGTATAGTTGGCTGGCAGCCAGTCAACGCAGGAGTCCAGCATGTCCCCGCGCAGCGCCTTGGTCAATGAAGAGTTGCGGCGGCGTTCCAAGGAGCGGCTCCTGCAGGCCGCCGTGGAGCTGGTCAGCGAGCGCGGTTACGAGGCGACGACCCTCGGCGACATCGCCGACCGGGCGGGATCCGCGCGGGGCCTGGTCTCGTACTACTTCCCGGGCAAGCGCCAGCTGGTGCAGTCGGCCGTGCACCGGCTGATGCACCGCACGCTGGAGGAGGAGCTGGAGCGCGAGCCGCGCACCGAGGACGGCCGGGAGCGCATGGCGCGGGCGATCGACGCCATCCTCGGCCTCGCCCGGGACCGGCCCGTGCTGATGCGCCAGCACATGGCCGGGCTGCTGCAGGCCGAAGGCTTCGTTCCGTGCCCGGAGCAGCGGCGGCTCGCGGAGCTGCTGAGCGACACGGTCGCCCGGCATGGCTCCTCGGACGTGGACAACGACTACCCGATGCTGCGCGCGCTGCTGATGGGAGCGGTCTACGCCGCCGTGATGCCGGGGGCGCCGATGCCGATCCCGGTGCTGCGCAGGGAGCTGTTCCGGCGTTACCGGCTGGACTGGGAGATGGGTGTCCCGCCGGACACCGAGGTGCCCGGCGGGACGGGTGACGCCGGCCCGCGGCAGCGGTCCGATCTGTCGCGCTTCTTCGCCACGGAGCCGGTCCCCGGTGCGCGGTCCGGAGCGGGGCCGAAGCCCCGGCGGAAGCCCGGACCGGCACCTGAGGCACCTGAGGCACCCGGGGCGGAGCCGGAGGCCGACGCTCAGTCGAAGTAGTCCGGCTGCGTCTGCACGTTGAGCTCGCGCAGATGGATCCGTCGCGCCGGGTCCGTGCGCCGGTCGTCGATCTTCAGGACGTCCAGGCCCTTGGCCATGTCGTTCGAGTAGATGTGGCCGTTGTAGTAGTACGCCGACCAGGAACCGGCGGTGACGAGCCGGTCGGTGGTCAGCGGGCCGCGCTCGAAGTAGGCGATCTCCTTGGGCTTGGCGGAGTTGGTGAAGTCCCAGACGGAGATGCCACCCTGGTACCAGGCCTGGACCATCAGGTCCCTGCCGCGGACCGGGATCAGCGAGCCGTTGTGGGCGACGCAGTTCTCGGTGTCGGCCTGGTGACGCGGGATCTTGAAGTAGCTGCGGAAGACCAGCTTGCGCTTGTCGCCCTTGCCGACGATGTCGTAGATGCCGTCCGCACCGCGGTTCGGGCCGATCTCCGCGTTGCAGGTGGCGCTGCCGCCGCCGCCCAGCTCGTCGGTGAACACGACCTTGTCGGCGCGCTGGTTGAAGGTCGCCGAGTGCCAGAACGCGAAGTTGACGTTGTCCTGTACGCGGTCGATCACCTTCGGGCGCTCGGGGTTCTTGATGGAGAACAGGATGCCGTCGCCCATGCAGGCACCGGCGGCCAGGTCCTTCGACGGCAGCACGGTGATGTCGTGGCAGCCGGTGGTCTTGGAGAC
Source organism: Streptomyces thermocarboxydovorans (assembly GCF_039524635.1). Lineage (NCBI taxonomy): Bacteria > Bacillati > Actinomycetota > Actinomycetes > Kitasatosporales > Streptomycetaceae > Streptomyces > Streptomyces thermocarboxydovorans. The sequence continues at coordinate 159,843 of NZ_BAAAGU010000001.1, forward strand.
GCCCGGGTTGGTGGGCGCGCCGGGGTTGCCGCCGCCGTCCGGGCCCTCACCGGGGAACAGCACCGGGAAGGCCACGACCGCGGCCTTGTGCGGGGCGTGCCGCGGAACCTTGATCACCGAGATGCCGTCGTGCGGCGGCTGGCAGTCCGGGTAGGCGGCGTTCGGGGAGTACGAGGAGACGTAGATGTAGACGTTCCTGCGCTCGGGCACCAGGGTGTGGGTGTGCGAGCCGCAGGCGGTCTCGACGGCGGCCACATAGCGCGGGTTGCGCTTGTCGCTGATGTCGAAGACCTTCATCCCCTCCCAGGAGGACTTCTCGGTCGCCGGCTGGGTGGTGCTGTTGCAACTGCTGTCGCTGCGCGAGGAGTCGGTGGAAAGGAAGAGCAGGTTCCCGGAGACCGAGATGTCGTTCTGCGAGCCGGGGCACAGCACCTGCGCCACCGTCTTCGGCTTGCCCGGGTTGCTGATGTCGAAGATGCGGAAGCCGTCGTAGTTGCCCGCGAAGGCGTAGCGGCCCTGGAACGCGAGGTCCGAATTGGTGCCGGGGAGAAGGTCCTTGGGGACGTTGGCCAGGTGCCGGATGTTGTCCGAGTGGACGATCTCGTCCTGGCCGGGGATGTCACCGTTCTGGATGGCCCTGCGGGCCTCGGCCTGGTCGCTGCGCGAGACCTCCTTCGAGGGGGCCGGGGCGTCACCGGGGTCGGGGATCGCCGCGGCCGGGCCCGCCGCCAGCAGTCCGGCCAGCAGTGCACCGGCCGCCACTGCGACGTGCAGGCGTCTGCGCCGGGATCGGGATGTGCCGAACAGGATCACTGTCTTCCTCCCTGCTTGGTTCAACCCGGAACGGGTTGCGCAGGGGCAGTATCCCTTGAGCATGTACATACCAACAGAGGGCATGCTTGGAACGCAGTTCGCCGAACAGCGACACGCGTGGCGGCGCCGGAGCGGCCTCCGGCACGCACGCGGTGTCCCAGCCACAGGAGGTTCTCGTGCTCTGTCGCCGTGTGCCACGCGGGTCTGTCGTCGCGGCCGGACTGACCGCCCTCGCCGTACTCGGGCTCGCCGCCTGCGAGTCGGGCTCCGGCGACACCGGCCGGGCGGCGGCGAGCGGCCCTTCGGTCATCGTGCCGGGCGAGCCCGGTGAACCGAACCGCACCCTGTCGGCCGAGGAGGCCGGCAAGCAGCGGGCCGAGGACGACTCCCCCAACTCCGCGGACGTGTCGTACGTCCGCATGATGATCGAGCACCATGCGCAGGCGCTGGAGATGACCGAACTCGTCGCGGACCGCGCCGAGTCACCGGGAATCGTGAAGCTGGCGGGGCGCATCGCCGCGGCGCAGCAGCCCGAGATCAAGGCGATGAAGGGCTGGCTGAAGACGCACGGCAAGCCGGAGAAGGACGACAGCGGCGGGCACCATCACGCGACGATGCCCGGCATGGCGACCGAGGCCCAGCTGAAGAAGCTGCGCGCGGCCGAGGGCAAGGCGTTCGACCAGCTCTTCCTCACGCTGATGATCACCCATCACGAGGGGGCGATCACCATGGCGTCGGACGTGAAGGGCCAGGGCAACAACATCCAGGTCGAGGAGATGGCCGACGATGTGATCGCCCAGCAGACGGCCGAGATCAACCGCATGCGCGACATGGCCCGGGGTGCGAAGAAGAAGTGATGAAGAAGTGACGCGGCGTCAGCGGCCCGGATCGGCGGTGCGGCGCCGGGCGTGACGGGGAGTCAGCAGGCCCGCGTCCCGGGCGCGGCCGATCAGGCGGAGGGCTCCGCGGCGGCTGCACCCGGTGGCGCCCATGACGGCCAGCACCGGATCGGCCCCAGCCAACTGGGCGGCGCGGTACTCGCGTGCCACCAGGCGTCTGCCCTCGGGGCCGGTGGGCCTGATCCGGCGGCCCCGGTGCGCCCCGGTGCCGGCTCCCGGCCCCGCCCCGCAGGCGCGGGCCAGGGGCGCCTCGATCCAGTGGGAGAGCTCCGCCAGGTCCTCCAGGGACAGTCCGGGCCGGGCCCGTACCTCCTCCACGCGGACGTCCCCCTCGCCGACCACCGCGAGGGCGTCCACGCCGGCCCCGTCGGCGAAGGCGAGCCGGATCTGCAGCCACCGTGTCGCGCGGCTTCCCTCCCGCACCTCCCAGGCGGGGCGCACGGACACCGTGCCCTCACCCGGAGAGCGATCGGCAAGTCGAAGAGCAGACACCTCGGACACACACGCAACGTAACCGTACGGACACGCTCAGGCGAACGAACACGCTTCCCGGACGGCGCACGGCACCCTGTCAGCACAACGCCGTCGGTGCGATGCTGGAGGCGTCAGCGCCGGATGCGCTGGAGCGATCTCCTGAAGCTGGAGCGATCTCCTGAAGATCCCCTCAAGGGTGAGGAGCGCGGCCGTGCTGCGTGTCGCCGTCGTAGGTTCCGGCCCGAGCGGTTGCTACACCGCCCAGAGCCTTGTCCAGCAGGATCCCGAGGTGCGGGTCGACGTGCTGGACCGGCTGCCGTGCCCCTACGGCCTGGTCCGCTACGGCGTGGCACCGGACCACGAGAAGATCAAGTCCCTGCAGAACAACCTGCGCTCGGTGCTGGAGCACGAGCGGGTGCGCTTCCTCGGCGGGGTCGCGGTGGGGCCCGGCGGGGTGCCGGCCGCCCGGCTGAGGCAGCTGTACCACGCGGTGGTGTACTGCGTGGGCGCCGCCACCGACCGGCACCTGGGCATCCCCGGTGAGGACCTTCCGGGCAGCTGGTCTGCCACCGAGTTCGTGTCCTGGTACAGCGCGCACCCGGACGCCGCGGACGACGGGTTCGTGCACGGGGTGCGGTCCGCCGTGGTGATCGGCGTGGGCAATGTGGCGGTGGACGTCACCCGGATGCTGGCCCGCGGCGTCACCGAGCTGGCCCCCACCGACATGCCGCAGGCCGCCCTGACGGCGCTCGCGGAGAGCCGGGTGACCGACATCCACATGGTGGGCCGGCGGGGCCCGTCCCAGGCCCGGTTCACCACCAAGGAGCTGCGCGAGCTGGGCACGCTGCCGGGCACCGCGGTGCTGGTGGACCGGCGGGAGGCCGGGACGGACCCCGCGTTCCTGGATCCCTCCGGGCTGCCGAACGCCCAGCGGCGCAATGTGGAGGTGCTGCGCGGCTGGGCCGACGCACCTCCCGCGCCGGAGGCCCGGCGGCGGATCCGGCTGCGCTTCTACCTCCGGCCGGTCGAACTGCTCGAGCGGAACGGGCGGGTGGGCGCGGTGCGCTTCGAACGGACGGCGCCGGACGAGGGCGGTGGAGGGGGCGTGCGAGGGACGGGGCGGTTCGAGGAGATCGAGGCGCAGCTGGTGCTGCGGTCGGTCGGGTATCGCGGAGTGCCGCTGGAGGGGCTGCCGTTCGACGCCGCGACCGGCACCGTGCCGCACCGGGCCGGCCGGGTGCTGCGCGGGGACGCGGCGGCGCCCGGCGAGTACGTGGCGGGCTGGATCAAGCGGGGCCCGACGGGCGTCATCGGCACCAACCGGCCGTGCGCGAAGGAGACGGTGGCCTCCCTGCTCGCGGACGCCGCCGAGCTGGAGCAGCGGGAAGTGCACTCTGACCCGCTGCCCCACCTGCGGGCCGAGGGTGTCGAGCCCGTCGGCTGGGCGGGCTGGTGCGCCATCGAACGCGCCGAGGCGGACCTGGGCGCCTCCCTGGGGCGCAGCGTGGTCAAACTCCCCGACTGGGAGTCCCTGCTCGCGGCGGCGCGGACGGCCGGGGCGTAGCGGGACGGGACAGGCCGGACGGCCACGGCTCGGTGCCTGTCTGGCAGCAGGGCCGTTCTGGTCGCGCGGTCAGGGGTCGGTGCCCGTGGCGTAGCCGGACCGGTCAGGGCTCGGCGCCCGACGCGGCAGGACCCGTCACGCAGCGAAGCCACGGCCCGATGCCGTCCGGGCGCGCGTGCCCGTCTGGCAGCAGAGCCCTTCTGGTCGCGCGGTCAGAGGTCGGTGCCCGTGGCGTAGCCGGACCGGTCAGCGCTCGGCGCCCGACGCGGCAGGACCCGTCACGCAGCGAAGCCACGGCCCGATGCCGTCCGGGCGCGCGTGCCCGTCTGGCAGCAGAGCCCTTCTGGTCGCGCGGTCAGAGGTCGGTGCCCGTGGCGTAGCCGGACCGGTCAGCGCTCGGCGCCCGACGCGGCAGGACCCGTCACGCAGCGAAGCCACCGCCCGATGCCGTCCGGGCGCGCGTTCACGGTCTCCGGTTCAGGCCGAGCCGCCCGTCACGTGGGCGTGCACCTGGCCTGCCAGCTCCTGCTGGTAGTCGGTGTACGCGGCCCGCAGCGCCTCGCCCGGCCAGTCGGCGGGCAGCAGGGCGGGCGGCAGGACGGGGTCGGCGAGGAGGTGGCGGACCACGGCCGCGAAGGCGGTGAGCCGGTCGGCGGGGCGGTCGAGGCGCTCGATGTGCGCGAGCAGCGCACGGGCGTCGGCGGACCAGGCCTGAAGCGGCCACAGGCTCGCGGCGAGGTCGCGGGCGGGTTGCTCGGGGCGGGCGCTGTAGTGCTGGGCGACGGCGCCGAGCGCGGCGGTCAGCGGGCGGTCGAGGTTGGCGGGGCGCAGCCAGACGCCCTCGCGCAGTTCGGCGAGGCGCAGGGCCGCGAGTCGCGAGCGCAGCTCGGCGCGCTCGGCGGGGCCGCGGCCGGTCGCGGTGACCACGACCATCTCCCAGTCGCCGTCCCAGGGGCGGGTGCGCGGCCGCACGGCCTCGTCCTGCCGGCGCTGGCGGTCCAGCAGCCGGTCACTGAGCCGGTAGCCGGTCTCCGTGCGCCGCAGGTCCCCGGCGGCCACCATCCGGCTGAGCGCGGCGCGCAGGGTGGAGCCGCCGACGCCGAAGCCCGCCATCAGGCGCGCCAGGTCCCGCGCGGGCAGCTCCGGCGGGTGGGTGCCGAGCAGCAGGCTCAGCACGATCGACCGCGCGGACAGGGGCCGCAGGCGGAGCTCGCCGGAGCGCGCGGGGTCGTTGATCGGCATGGGTCCGTACTGTACGCCGCCCTGGTATGTTGCACTATTGCTGCGACCGTATGAGGAGTGCAACACTCGCCCCATGGTCATCACTTTCGCGGAAGAGCAGCGCCCGGAGCCGGGCGCACCGGGCGGCGGACACGGCGGGTACGCCACGCACGAGGTCACCAATCAGGCGGGCCCGCTGGCCCCCTACGACGCCTCCGACGACGCCGCCCTGCTGGAGGGGCTGCGCCGCGAGGGCGCCGGCTGGGCCGAGGAGGAGCTGCGCCGCCTCGGCCGGGTCGCGGGCAGCGAGCAGGTGCAGGAGTGGAGCGATCAGGCCAACCGCCACGAGCCGGAACTGCGCACCCACGACCGGTTCGGGCATCGCATCGACGAGGTGGAGTTCCATCCGAGCTGGCACCACCTGATGCGCACCGCCGTGGCCGAGGGGCTGGCCGGCGCGCCCTGGGCGGACGAGCGGCCCGGCGCCCATGTGGTGCGCACCGCGGGCGGACTGGTGTGGGGGCACACCGACGCGGGGCACGGCTGCCCGACCTCCATGACGTACGCGGCGGTCCCCGCGCTGCGCCGGCAGCCGGAGCTGGCGAAGGTCTACGAACCGCTGCTGACCAGCCGGGAGTACGAGCCGGGCCTGCGGGTGCCCACCGAGAAGCGCGGCCTGCTGGCCGGCATGGGGATGACCGAGAAGCAGGGCGGCTCGGACGTCCGCACGAACACCACCGTGGCCACGCCGACCGCCGAGGAGGGCGTGTACACGCTGCGCGGCCACAAGTGGTTCACCTCGGCGCCGATGTGCGACGTGTTCCTGGTGCTGGCGCAGGCGCCGGGCGGGCTGTCCTGCTTCTTCGTGCCGCGCGTGCTACCGGACGGCACCCGCAACACGTTCCGCATCCAGCGGCTGAAGGACAAGCTGGGCAACCGCTCCAACGCCTCCTCCGAGCCCGAGTTCGACGGCACCGTGGCCTGGCTGGTCGGTCCGGAGGGCCAGGGGGTGAAGACGATCATCGAGATGGTCAACTGCACCCGCCTGGACTGCGTGATGATGTCGGCTGCGCTGATGCGCAAGACGCTCGTCGAGGCGGGGCACCACGCCCGGCACCGCAGCGCCTTCGGGGCGCGCCTGGTCGACCAGCCGCTGATGCGCAACGTCCTGGCCGATCTGGCGCTGGAGTCGGAGGCGGCCACGACGCTCACGCTGCGGCTGGCCGGTGCCGCCGACCGTGCGGTGCGCGGGGACGAGAAGGAGCGGGCGTTCCGCCGGATCGCCACCGCCGTCGGCAAGTACTGGGTGACCAAGCGGGGCCCGGCGTTCACCGCCGAGGCGCTGGAGTGCCTGGGCGGCAACGGCTATGTCGAGGACTCCGGGATGCCCCGGCACTACCGCGAGGCTCCGCTGCTGTCGATCTGGGAGGGCTCGGGCAATGTGAACGCGCTGGACGTGCTGCGCGCCCTCGGCAAGGATCCGGCCACCGCCCAGGCCCTGTTCGACGAACTCGCCCTGGCAAAGGGCGCGGACGCCCGGCTCGACGCGGCGGTGGCCCGGCTGAAGCAGCAGATCGGCGACGCCTCCCAGGTGACGGCCCGGCGTCTGGTGGAGCAGATGGCGCTGACCCTGCAGGGCTCCCTGCTGGTCCGGCACGCCCCGCCCGCCGTCGCCGACGCGTTCTGCGCGACCCGGCTGGGCGGCGACTGGGGGCACGCCTTCGGCACGCTCCCCTCGGCGGCCGATCTCGGCACGATCCTGGAGCGTGCGCTGCCGGACGAGAACTGACTCCGCATCAAGCCACCCGCCGCAAGGTTTGCGCACAGTCACCCCTCGGGCGCGCATTGTTGTCAGTGTCGTGGTGCAGACTCGCGAACAGTTGGCACTTCGCCCGGGGAGGACAACGTGTTCACGGGGATCGACGAGGTCGACTGGGCCTCGATGCGGCATGCGTACGGGAGCGCGGAGGACGTGCCTCTCCTCCTCGAGGGGCTCGCCTCCGCGGACGCCGCCGAGCGGGAGACCGCGCTCGACGGCATGTACGGCGCCGTGCACCACCAGGGAAACGTGTACGACTCGACGCTGGCCTGCGTCCCGTTCCTCTTCGCGCTCGCCGTCCGCGAAGAGGTGCCGGACCGGGCGGGCATCGTGGACCTGCTGGTGAGCATCGGCGGGGAGGAGCCGGCCGGCGACGGCGGTCCGGACGACGACGCAACGAACGGTGACGCAACGGACGGTGACGAGCCGGACCGGCTGCGCGCCAGGGCGCGGGCGGCCGTCCGCGCGAAGGGCGAGGTGTTCGCAGGGCTCACCGCGGACCCGGACCCCGCGGTGCGCCGTGCGGCGGCGGGCGCGGCCGTCCGGTTCCTGGAGCAACCGGGCCGGGTGCTGAGCCTGTTGCGGATGCGGCTCGCCGACGAGCGGGACGAGAGGGTGCTGCTCGCGCTGATCGAGGGCCTCGGCCGGTTCGCCCGGCGGCACCCCGCGCACGCCGGAGCGGCGGTGGAGCTGCTGGCGGCGCACAGCGTCCCGCCGCACGGCCCGGGGCTGCGGCTGGCGGCGCTCGGCCAGCTGGCGGGGTGCGCGCCGGAGCGGCTGCCGGCGGAGCTGGTGCCGACGGTACTGCGGCTGCTCCGGGAGCGGGCCCGGCTGCGTCCCGTCCTCCCCGACGAACCGGACGGCCCCGACACCGACACGCTCGTCGGCCGGCTGCGGCGGCTGCGTCCCTCGTGGGAGCGTCGGTCTCCCGTCCGTGCTCGCCACCGGCTCAGCTCGTGCTGCGGCCCCACTGCGGTCCGAGCCTCGCCCACGCGGCGCCCCACTCCTCCAGGCGCCGCTCCTCCAGCCGTCTGCGTACCGCGCGGGCGGCCGCGACCGGTATCAGTGAGGCGCCCACGGCAGCCGTCACACCGACCAGGGCTGCCCGGAACCTGGCCTCGGAGGCGGTGGTGGGCCGGGTCACCTGCCGGCCCTCGCGGTCCGTCCAGACGGTGACCGGGGTGCCGGCCGCGCTCCCGGCCGGCACCCGTATCTGACCCGTGTGCGAGGCGCCGTCGGCGGACTTCCAGCGGACCGTGGCCCACACGTGGTCGGACCGGTTGTCCCGCCCGTCGTCGCGCGGTGTCCCCGGTGCCCTCTCGGTCAGATGTGCCTCGACCCGGCGCCACTCCGCGCGTTCCCGGGCCAGCTCCTGCCCGACCGAGCGGGCCACCGCCGCACCGGCGGCCACGGCGATCAGCAGGGTGAGGGCCCAGGAGGCGAGCAGGAACCAGGACTCGATCCGGTCCGACCGCCGCTTCAGCGGATTGCGCTGCCAGCGCCACAGCCATCGGCCCGGTCCCCGCACCGCCCTCGCCATAGACGGCCCCTCCTCACAGCTCGCGGGGTTCTCCCGCAGCCGCCCTCCCATACGTGGGGCCGTCGCCGGATGCTCACCGCGAGCGGTGTGAGCGCGACCGCACCCGGCCCGCGGCGCCGCGACACCCGGCTGACCTGCGGGCCCGGCTGATCCAGAGGTGACTGTCAGTGGCGGGGTGCAGACTGGCCCGTGTCCGGAATCGAGACGTCGACTGAGACGTCGCGGAGGTGATCGGCATGACCGAGGTTCTGCTGGCCGTGGGCACCCGCAAGGGCCTTTTCATCGGGCGCCGGCGGGGAGGCACCTGGGAGTTCGACGAGAGCCCGTACTTCAACGCCCAGGCCGTCTACTCGGTCGCCATCGACACCCGCGGCGCGACCCCGCGGCTGCTGGCCGGCGGAGACAGCTCGCACTGGGGCCCGTCCGTGTTCCACTCCGACGACCTGGGCCGCACCTGGACCGAACCGGCCCGGCCCGCGGTGAAGTTCCCCAAGGACACCGGGGCGTCGCTGGAGCGGGTCTGGCAGCTGCATCCGTCCGCCGCCGAACCGGACGTGGTCTACGCGGGCACGGAGCCCGCCGCGCTGTACCGCTCGGAGGACCGCGGGGAGACCTTCGAGCTGGTGCGCCCGCTGTGGGAGCACCCGACGCGTTCGAAGTGGATCCCGGGCGGCGGCGGTGAGGGCCTGCACACCGTACTCACCGAGGCACGCGACCCGCGGGCCATCACGGTGGCGGTCTCGACGGCCGGCGTCTTCCGCACGCAGGACGGCGGGGCGAGCTGGGCGCCGTCCAACTCGGGGGTGCAGGCGGTGTTCCTGCCGGACCCCAACCCGGAGTTCGGCCAGTGCGTGCACAAGGTGGCACGGGACGCGGCGGACCCGGACCGGCTGTATCTGCAGAACCACTGGGGCGTCTACCGCAGCGACGACGCGGGCGCGCACTGGACGGACATCGGCGAGGGGCTGCCGTCCACGTTCGGCTTCGCGGTGGTGGCCCATCCGCATCGCGGCGACACGGCATACGTCTTCCCCATCCAGGCCGACTCCGACCGCGTGCCCGCCGGGCGGCGCTGCCGGGTGTTCAGAACGGCGGACGCGGGCCGCAGCTGGGAGCCGCTCAGCGCCGGCCTGCCGCAGGAGGACCACTACGGCACGGTGCTGCGCGACGCCATGTGCCACGACGGCGCGGACCCGGCCGGTGTGTACTTCGGCAACCGCAACGGCGAGGTGTACGCGTCGGCCGACGACGGCGACAGCTGGCGGCAGTTGGCCCGGCATCTGCCGGACGTGCTGTGCGTACGGGCCGCGGTGGTCGGATGAACCGAGGTCTTTTAGCCGGTCGTGGCCACTGGTTGATCGCCCCTGCCGTTGCGGCAGTAGGGTGACGCCCGTGGCACCACGACCCTTGCATGAGATTGTCGAAGCGGGATGGGCCAAGGCCCTGGAACCGGTGGCCGGACGCATCGCCGCGATGGGTGAGTTCCTGCGCGCGGAGATCGCCGCGGGACGCACCTACCTCCCGGCCGGGCACCACGTCCTGCGAGCCTTCCAGCAGCCCTTCGACGAGGTACGCGTTCTGATCGTCGGGCAGGACCCGTACCCGACACCGGGGCATGCGGTGGGACTGTCGTTCTCCGTCGCGCCCGATGTGCGGCCGCTGCCCGGCAGCCTGGTCAACATCTTCCGAGAGCTGACCGCCGACCTGGGCGTGCCCCAGCCGAGCACGGGTGATCTCACCCCCTGGACCGAGCAGGGCGTGCTGCTGCTCAACAGGGCGCTCACCACCGCCCCGCGCCGGCCGGGCGCGCACCGCGGCAAGGGCTGGGAGGAGGTCACCGAGCAGGCGATCCGGGCGCTGGCGGCGCGCGGCAAGCCGCTGGTCTCGATCCTGTGGGGCCGCGACGCGCGCAACTGCCGCCCGATGCTGGGCGATCTGCCCGCGGTGGAGTCCGCGCACCCGTCCCCGATGTCGGCCGACCGGGGCTTCTTCGGCTCCCGCCCGTTCAGCAGGGCCAACGACCTGCTGATCCGTCAGGGCGGCCAGCCGGTGGACTGGCGCCTGCCGTGACCGGGACCGGGGCGGAGCCGGGGTCCGGCTTCCTCGCCGTCGACTCCGGGGGTTCGGGCCTGCGGGTCGTCGTGGGGGCAGCCGGGCGGGGCCCGCTGGCCGGTGCCGCCTCCGGCGAACCGGTGCGCACCGGCGCCCGGGGGATCGACGCCGGCCACTTCTTGGAGCAACTGCTGCCCCTGGCCCGGTCCTTGGTTGCCGAGACCGGGGTTGAGCGGCTGGACACGGCGGTCGTCGGGGCGGCCGGGCTGGCGAGCCTGGGCGACGAGCTGCGCGCCGAGCTGCCGGGCGCGCTCGCCCGGGAGCTGGGCACGCGGCGCACCGCGCTGGCCGCCGACGCGGTCACGGCGTACGTGGGTGCCCTCGGGCCGCGCCCGGGTGCGGTGGTCGCCGCCGGTACGGGTCTGATCGCGATCGGCACGGATCTGACCCGTTGGCGCCGGGCCGACGGCTGGGGCCATCTGCTCGGCGACTGCGGCGGCGGCGCATGGATCGGCCGGGCGGGCCTGGAGGCCGCGCTGCGCGCCCACGACGGCCGTACGGGCGGCTCTGCCTCGCTGCTGGCGTGTGCAGAGGAGATGTTCGGTCCCGTCGCGGGGCTGCCGGGGCGGTTGTATCCGCGCACCGACCGGCCGGCCGTGCTCGCCTCGTTCGCGCCGCGGGTCGCCGAGTGCGCGCCGGACGACCCGGTCGCCGAGGGCATCCTGCGTGCGGCGGCCCGGCACATCGCGGACTCGGCCGCGGCCGTCCTCCCGCGGGACGGCGCCGCCGAGCCACTGGTCGCGCTCACCGGAGGTCTGCTGAATCTGGGCGACCCGCTGGTCACGGCGGTGGACGAGGCTGGCGAAGCGGATGCCGGGCGGGCGGCGGGTGCCGGCGGAGGGGGATCCGCTGCACGGGGCGGTGCGGATCGCCACCGATCTCGCCACCGCCTCGTTCACTCTTCCCGGTGATGAGGCGATGCTGTGTGTGACGAGCCCGGCAGGGTGAGCGGAGCACCCCCGAGCCGCGCACCGACACGTAACGCAAGCGACATATCCGGACGGATACCGCTCACCTGCACCCTCCCCGAACAGGGGAGCCCAGGAAGCCACTAACATGCCGCACCATGAGCACCCCCACTGGGCCCGCGTCCGGCCTGCCAGTACGAATGCCGCGCCCCCGCCAGCCTGGACGGCACCGCCGCCCCGAGCCTCTGGTGGCTCCCGAGGGCGCGCCCGCGCTCGTCCTCGCCGTGCCGGGTACTCCCAGTAGGGCCATTCGCTCGCTCGCCGACGAGGTCGTGAGCATCGCCCGCTCCGAGCTGCCCGGCCTCGACGCCCGGATCGGCTACCTCGACGGCGAGGCCGACGCGAGCGCGGAGTTCCCGTCGCTGCAGGCGGTCCTCGCGCGGGCCGCCGAGGAGCGCACCGCCCGCTACGAGCAGGCGCGTGCCGCCGGTCAGGACGTGAAGGAGCCGGACGGCCCCGTCGCCGTGGTCGTGCCGCTGCTCGCCGGCCCGGACAGCGCGCTGCTGCGCCAGGTCCGCCAGGCCGTGATGGACAGCCGTGTCGCCGCCGATCTGACCGATGTGCTCGGCCCGCACCCGCTGCTCGCCGAGGCGCTGCACGTGCGGCTCTCCGAGGCGGGTCTGGCGCGCGCCGACCGGGCCCGGCTGTTCACGGTGGCGACCGCCGCCGACGGCATCATCCTGGCGTCCGTGGGCGGCGACGAGGCGGTGCAGGCGGCCGGGATCACCGGCATGCTGCTCGCCGCGCGCCTCGCGGTGCCGGTGATGGCGGCCGCGCTGGACCAGGAGGGCTCGATCGCCTCCGTCGCCGAGCAGCTGCGCGGCGCCGGTTCCCAGCAACTGGCGCTGGCGCCGTACCTGATCGGCCCGGAGATCGACCAGAGCCTGATCGCCGAGGCCGCGAAGGAGGCGGAGTGCTCCGCCTCCGAGCCGCTGGGCGCGTACCCGGCGATCGGCAAGCTCGCCCTGGCCAAGTACACGACCGCCCTGGGCATCACCCCGCAGCAGCCGCAGGGGACGCCGGCCCGCTGACGCGGCCGCCGCCGGACAGGCACCGCACCGACCCACGAGAGGGGCCCGCTCGTCACGAGCGGGCCCCTCTCCATGTCCGGATGTCCAGCCGGTGCGCGCGGCCGGCGGACGCCCCGCGGTCGGCCGGCGCCGGCGGTCAGCCGATCACCACGCAGGACGCCGCCGTCACCTCGATCGCGCCGCGCCGGCGCGGCACACCGGTGGCCGGATCCGTCGCGAACCAGGTCACGTCGCCGGAGCGTTCGTTGGCGACGTAGAGGAAGCCTCCGTGCGCGGTGAGCGCGCGGGGCCCGTGGCCGCCGCAGGGCACGGTGGCGGTCAGCCTCGGGACCGCCGCGTCCCGGTCGGCCGTGAACACCGACAGGACGTCCTCGCCCCGGGTCGCGGTCCACACGAAGCGGCCGTCGGGCGAGACGGCCACGCCGGACGGGTAGGCGTCCCCGGCCGGGGCGCCGGGCAGCACCGGCAGCTCGGTGAGCGGCTTGAGCAGGCCCTCGGTGGCGTCCCAGTCGCAGACCAGGAGCGTGGGGCTGAGCTCGTTGAGGACGTAGGCCCGGGTGCCGTCCGGGTGGAAAGCCAGATGGCGCGGGCCCGAGCCGGGGCGCAGGGCGATCTCCCGGTGCACGGCGGGCACGCCGTCGTCGAGGGTGCACACCCGCACCGAGTCCGTGCCGAGGTCGATGCTCACGGCCCAGCGTCCGCTCGGGTCGGGCTGCACCTGGTGGGCGTGCGGCCCCTGCTGGCGCCGCGGGTGGGGCCCGGAGCCGGTGTGGGGCAGCGTCCCGGACGGCGCCGGGGCGAGCGAGCCGTCCGCCAGGACGGGCATGGCGGTGACGCTGCCGGAGCCGTAGTTGGCGGTCAGGACGTGTCCGGCGAACAGGCTGAGGTGGGTCGGCCCGTTCCCGTCGACGGGCACCGGGGGTCCTTGCGGTGCGGGCCGGTCGCCGTCCACCCGGTACGCGGCGACCGCGCCCTCGGCCGTCTCGCTGACCGCGTACAGGGTGCGGCCGTCGGCGGACAGGGCCAGATAGGACGGGTCCGGTACGCCGTTCAGCGCCGCCAGGACGGTCAGCGCGCCGTCGTCGGGTGAGATCGCCGCGGTGACGATGCCGGGGCCGCCGGCCGCCGTAAAGGATCCGATGAACGCCCGTCGCCTGCCGTCCGTCACGGCTGTCCCCTCTCGTCCCCTGCCGCTGTCCGCCGGGCCGCGCCGCGTCCGCCCGACGACCGACGGTAGCAGTCGATCAGTTCAGGTCCGGACCAAGTACGGAACGGGCGACACCCTCGATGGGTGCGGCTCGGGCAGGCCCGGGCCGCTGCAGGGGGTGCGGCGGATCAGGCTCCGACCAGCGGCGAGCCGGACGGGGCGCGCAGGGGTGCGGCGAGCTCGGCGAGGGCGCACTCCAGGCCGTGGAGGTGCTCCAGGGCGGGTTCGGTGGCCGCCGGGGCGGTGCGGGGAGCGACGTCCCGTCCCTCGGTGAGCGCTTCGACCGCCGCCTCCACGCGCCAGCAGGCGGCGGCCAGCCGGGCGTCGTGCGAGGCCTCGGGGTCGGCGGCGACGGCGACCAGGCCGCGGATCTCGCGGGCGCAGTCGTCGAGCAGGTCCAGCACCCGGCGGGCCCGCCGCTTGCGGCCGAGCATCGGGTTCAGCGGGTGCACCAGCGGGGCGACGGAGAGCCGGACCCGGGCCAGCAGCTGCTCCAGCTCGGCGACCTTCGGCCGCGGATCCGCGCCCTCTGTCCCGGCGAGCCGGGCGGCCGTCTCGGCCGTGCAGGCGTGGACGCAGCGCAGGGCCCGCTGGATCCAGGCGTCGGTGACGCTGTGCGTGGTCACGGGCAGCACGAACGCCACCGCGAGCACCGCGCCGAGCGCGCCCACGCCGGTCTCCACCAGGCGCAGCGCCAGCAGGCCCGGGCTCAGCACGCCCAGGAGGCCGTAGAGCATGGCGGCGAGCACGGTCACCCAGAGCATCATCCAGGTGTAGGAGAGGGCGGCGGTGTAGAAGATGCCGAAGACCGCGACGGCCACGATCACGGCGGTCGGCAGCGCGTCGCCGTGCACGGGGACGGCGATCAGCAGGCTGAGCGCGCCGCCGAGGACCGTGCCCATGAACCGGCGGAAGCCGCGGACCAGGGTCTCGCCGCGCGAGGTGGTGTTGACGAAGATCCACCAGGTGGCGCCGACGGCCCAGTACCAGCGCTCGCCGGACACCAGCTGGCCGACGACGAGGGCGAAGGCCGCTCCGGCGGTCGCCTGCACCGCCTGGCGGGTGGTGATGCGGGCCAGCCCGGTGCCGCCCGGCGGCGCCGGCACGGTGGCGGGCGGCATCCGGCGCTCGTAGCACCACAGTCCGAAGCGCACGACGGCGGCGGTGAGCACGGAGAGCAGCACCGAGGCGTACAGCTCGGGCAGCCTGCCCGGCGTCGCCTCCAGGAACTGCGCGGCGAAGTACGTCATGAACGCGAACACGCCGAGGCTGTGCCCGCGCGGGCCCCAGCGCCGGGCGTAGACGCCCGCGCCGACCACGGCGAGGAAGGCGAGGTCCCGGGCGAGCGGCTGGTCGTGCAGCTCGGCCGCGAGGGCGAGCACGGGAAGGCCCACGGCCGGGAGCAGCGCCGTGGTGACCGCCTGTCCGCGGACGGTGGCGTCGGTGACGGTGAACAGGGCGAGCAGGGCGGCCAGTCCGCCGGTGACGGCTCCCACGAGCGAGTGCCCGGCCAGGCCGCACACGACGACGGCCAGGCCGATGCCGAGCACGGCACGGGTCGCGAAGCGCAGCCGCAGGCGACCCGGGTCCGGAGCCATGAACGCCCTCTTCAGCACCGTCTACCGCCCCCTGGAAGTTCCATCGGAATGTGGCATGAAAAAGGCGCCGCGGACATCCGCAGCGCCATCGACCCCTCCATATCACCATCCCGGCCACCAACGGCTCAACTCATCAGCCACTCACTGTGCCATTGGTACAGTACGAGGGCCCGAAGAGCGGCCGCTGGAGTGCCAACGGCCGACGCCGACCGAGGAGGCCGCACATCCATGGCCGTGGACGAGCTGGACACCCGCATCCTGCGGCTGCTGCTGGAGCAGCCGCGCACCAGCGTGCGGGAGTACGCCCGCATCCTCCGGGTGGCGCGCGGCACGCTGCAGGCCCGCCTGGACCGCATGGAGCGCGAGGGCGTGATCACCGGCACCGGGCCGGTCCTCTCCCCCGCCGCGCTGGGTCATCCGGTGCTCGCCTTCGTGCACATCGAGGTCACGCAGGGGCATCTGGACGAGGTCGGCGACGCGCTGGCGGATGTGCCGGAGATCGTCGAGGCGTTCTCCATCACCGGCGGCGGCGATCTGCTGACCCGGGTGGTGGCGCGGGACAACGCGCATCTGGAGGACGTGATCCAGAAGCTGATCAGCCTGCCCGGCGTGGTGCGCACCCGCACCGAGGTGGCGCTGCGCGAGCGGGTGCCGCACCGGCTGCTGCCGCTGGTGGAGTCGATCGCACGCGGCACCCGCGGCTGAGACGGATGACGGAATCGCGTGTAGCCGGCGACGGATCCACATGTGATCTTCAGCACGTCCCCCGCCGTGGCCGCTGGCTCTTTGCCCGGAATACCGGGTCCGTGGGCCGCTGAGCGGGGAGGACGGCGCCCGGGGCGCGGTGACGGCACGTCACCTGGCGGAGGTAGCCGCGAGGTGCGCCGAAAGATTTTTCCCGGAACGCTGATTGTCTTGCCGCTGCCGTGCGTACTTCCTGCTGTTGGGCCGTTCTTATCCCAGGAGGCACGATGCGCATCTCGCGCAGCACGGCAGGAACCGCGTTCGTGGGCGGAGCCATGGTTCTCACCCTCGCCGCGCTCGCTTATCCCACCATGCTGGGCGTGCAGAACACATCGACCAAGCAGGACCGCATCATCGCCAACACCAACTACGGTCCGCTGACCGAGTCGGACCGTGACTTCGTGGTGAAGGTGCGGGCTGCGGGCCTCTGGGAGCACCCCCTGGGCCTGATGGCGATGAAGCGCGGCACCACGAAGGAGATGAAGGAGGCGGGCGAGCACCTCGTCGTCGGGCACGGCCGGCTGGACGAGAGCTGCCGCAAGATCTCGCTCGAGCTGGGCATCACGCTGCCCAACCAGGCGTCCCCGCAGCAGGAGCAGTTCGTGCAGACCGTGAACTCCGCCACCGGCAAGGAGTTCGACTCGGTCGCGGTGAACATCATGCGGGTGACGCACGGCCAGATCTTCCCGGTCATCGCCAAGGTGCGTGCCACCACCCGGAACACGCTGATCCGGCAGCTGGCCGACCAGGCCAACGACACGGTGCTGGACCACATCACCGTCCTGGAGAAGACCGGCCTGGTCAATCAGGAGCAGGTCAACTTCCAGCAGACCAACCCGCCCAAGATGCCCGCGGAGCAGGTGACCCCGCCGGCGCCGGCGGCCGGCGCACCGGTGAAGGTCCTGGAGATCCCGGAGAACCTGAAGGACCTCAACACCGCCTCGCCCGCTCCGTCGCCGTCGGGCGAGGTCAAGTAGCGGCTCAGCCCCAGGTGTCCCCTCTTCGAAAACCCGTCAGGACCTGCGGCGGGGCTTGCCCCGCCGCGGGTTCCTGGCCGTGCCGCCGGTGCCTCCCCGGCGGCCGCTGCCCGCCGTCCGCCGGTTCCCGGCCCGGTCCCGGCCGGTGCGGCGCTCCTTCTCCTGCGGCGCGCGGTCGGGCTGCTTGCGGCCGCGGGTGCTGTTGACGGTCCGGCCGCGGACGATGCCGATGAAGTCCTCCACCTGGTCGGTGTGCGCGTCCTCCCGCCAGGCCAGCGCCACGCTGGACGCGGGGGCGTCCGTCAGGGGCCGGTGGGTGAGGTCCTTGCGGTGGTGCAGCCGGGCCAGCGACAGCGGCACCACGAGCACACCGATCCCGGCGGCGACCAGCTCCACGGCGTCGGCGGTGGTGGCGGGCCGCTCCAGGGCGGGCTTGCCGGGCAGGGTGTCCCAGTCGAGAACGTCGTCGAGCGGGTGGAGCACGATGTCGTCGGCCAGGTCCTCCGGGGACACCTCGTCGACGGCCGTCACCAGATGGTCCTTGGGGACGACGACGACCGTCTGCTCGGTGTAGAGGGGGATCGCGCTGAACACCGTCCGGTCGACGGGCATCCGGACCAGGCCGGCGTCCGCGTCCCGGTCCCGCAGCCGCTCGACCGCCTCACCGGGCGGCACCTGGGTGAGGGTGAGCGGGACTCCGGGCAGCCGCTCGTTCCAGATGCGCACCCATTTGTCGGGCATCACGCCGGGGACGTACACGAGCCGGAACGAGGGGGACACTTCCGAGCCTGTCACCAGGCCAGGTTACCGGCCGTGGCCGGCGCTCGGGCACACGCTCGATACGCTGGACCCCATGACGTCGCACCAGAGCACCCAGACGATGAAGCCCGCGACCGCGGCGAAGAAGCTGGGTGTGTACCTAGAGGCCACCCCCGCCGAGTTCCGTGAGGGTAAGGTCTCGCGGGACGAGCTGAACGCGCTGCAGGCCGACCCGCCCGAGTGGCTGCGGGACCTGCGGCGCAACGGCCCGCACCCGCGTCCGGTGGTCGCGGCGAAGCTGGGTGTGTCCATCTCGGGGCTGGCGCGCGGCGGCATCACCGAGCCGCTGACCACCGAGCAGATCGAGGCGCTGAAGCAGGAGCGTCCCGAGTGGCTGGAGCGGGAGCGGGCCACTCAGGCGGAGGTCCGCAAGGAGGCGGCCCGGCTCAGGCAGCGCAAGGCGGAGCGCGGGACCCGCTGAGACACGGCTGCGCCTACTTCGAACGAAACCGGCGGCCGGTCCGAAGCCCGGACCGGCCGCCGGTGCGGTGTGGGTGGGGCTAGGTGTGCTGTCCCGGGTCGACCGGCTCCAGGGCCTCCTCCTTGGGCTTGGGGGCCGGGACGGGCGTCGCGGCGCCGCGGCCCGCCAGGCGGAGGGCGATGGGCTCGGTGTAGCGGGCGGTGAGGGGGCCGAGGATGACCAGCACCAGGACGTAGGCGGTGGCCAGGGGGCCCAGCTCGGGTTCGACACCGGCGGTGACCGCCAGGCCGGCGATGACGATGGAGAACTCACCGCGGGCGACCAGCGTGCCGCCCGCGCGCCAGCGGCCCTTGGGCGAGACTCCGGCCCGGCGGGCGGCCCAGTAGCCGGTGGCGATCTTGGTGAGTGCGGTGACCACGGCCAGGGCCAGGGCCGGCAGGATCACCGGGGGGATCGACTCCGGGTCGGTGTGCAGACCGAAGAAGACGAAGAACACGGCGGCGAACAGGTCCCGCAGGGGCGCCAGCAGGTTGTGCGTGCCCTCGGCGACCTCGCCCGACAGGGCGATGCCGACCAGGAAGGCGCCGACCGCCGCCGAGACCTGCAGCTGCTGGGCGAGACCGGCGACGAGCAGGGTGAGGCCCAGCACCACCAGCAGGAGCTTCTCGGGGTCCTCGCTGGAGACGAAGCGGGAGATCACCCGCCCGAAGCGGACGGCGACGAAGAGCACCAGACCGGCGACACCGAGCGCGATGGCCAGGGTGACGCTGCCCGCGGCCAGGCTGACGCCGGCGAGCAGGGCGGTGATGATCGGCAGGTAGACCGCCATCGCCAGGTCCTCGAGCACCAGGATGCTGAGGATGACCGGGGTCTCGCGGTTGCCGAGGCGTCCCAGGTCGCCGAGCACCTTGGCGATCACGCCGGACGAGGAGATCCAGGTGACACCGGCCAGGACCACGGCCGCGACCGGTCCCCAGCCCATCAGGAGTGCGAGGGCGGCGCCGGGCAGGGCGTTGAGCGCCATGTCGACCAGACCGGCGGGGTACTGGGTCTTGAGGTTGGAGACCAGGTCACTGGCCGTGTACTCCAGACCCAGCATGAGCAGCAGCAGGATCACACCGATCTCGGCGCCGATGGCGACGAACTCCTCGCTGGCGCCGAGCGGCAGCAGCCCGCCCTCGCCGAACGCCAGTCCGGCGAGCAGGTAGAGCGGGATCGGTGAGAACTGCAGGCGGCCGGCGAGACGGCCCAGCAGACCGAGACCGAGAATGATCGCACCGAACTCGATCAGGAAGATTGCAGAAGAGTGCACGTGCTCACTCCCGGTCGAGTATCCGGGCCGCCGCCTCGACGCCTTCACGGGTGCCGATGAGGATCAGCGTGTCGCCGCCCGCCAGCCGGAAGTCCGGCGCGGGCGACGGGATCGCCTCCGCCCTGCGCAGCACCGCCACGATCGACACGCCCGTCTCGGTGCGCATGCGGGTCTCGCCCAGGAGACGGCCGTTCCAGTAGGAGGTCGTGGGCAGCTCGATCCGCTCGGCGACCAGACCGAGGTCGGTGGTGTGCAGCAGGTTGGGGCTGTGGTGGTCGGGCATCAGGGCGTCGATCAGCGCCGCCGACTCGGCGACCGTCAGCTTCAGCGACTGGGCGCAGGCGTCGGGGTCGTCGGAGCGGTAGATGTTGACCGTGCGGGCGCCGTCCCGGTGGGCGATGACGGACAGGTGCTGGTGCTCACGCGTCGTGAGGTCGTATTGCACGCCGATGCCCGGCAGCGGCGTGGTGCTCATCCGTGGAGCAGGCACAGCCCGTCCCCTTCCAGTTCTGCTTCGTTCTTGGTCGTGCGACATGCCGAACATGCCGAATGCGGCGCTTCATCGTACTGAGGGTCCGCACCCAGGGCGGACATCGTGCCATCCGGCCGTTCGGCCCGAACATGGGTGTTGCCACGGATGGACAGATGCCGCGCCACGGCAGGAGGATCCCGCCGGAGGCCGTGTCGCCGCAGCCCGGCCCGCCCGCGTAGGCGTCCGCGCCCGCGGGTACCCGGTGGCACCCGGGGACGGGAGTGAGCAGTGAACGACACGGTGATCGTGGGAGTGGACGGCTCGTCGCACAGTCTCGCCGCGGTCGACACCGCGGCCCGTGAGGCCCATCTGCGCCGCGCCGAGCTGAGGATCGTGCACGCCTTCAGTCACGCGGCCGATCTGGACCCGCTGATCCACGGCGTGCTGGCGCAGGCCGAGCAGCGCGCCGGCGACCTCTTCCCGGACCTGGAGATCGCCAGGACGGTGGCGGCCGGTGACACGCTGACGGTGCTGCAGAGCGAGTCGCGGCACGCGGTGCTGGCGGTGGTCGGCAGCCGGGGGCACAGCGGGTTCGGCGATCTGCTGCTCGGCTCGACGGTGGTGAAGCTGACGGCGCACGGGCACTGCCCGGTGATGGTGGTCCGCGGGCGCCCGGACCCCGAGGGGCCGGTGCTGCTCGCCGTGGACGGCTCCGCGGCCGCGGCCGCGGCGGTGGGGTTCGCCTTCGGCGAGTGCGCGCTGCGCGAGGTGCCGCTGGTGGCCATGCATGTGTGGAACACCTGGAGCGAGCCCACGCCCTACGCGGGCCCGGCCGACCCGCTGAACGTCGTGGTCGACCTGGACCAGCTGCGCGAGACGCACGAGCGGCTGCTGGCGGACGCGGTGGCGGCGGAGCGCGCCGCGCATCCGGAGGTCGCCGTGGAGCTGCGAGCGGAGCGGGGCAGGGTGCGGCACGCGCTGCTGGAGGCCTCGAAGGACGCCCAGCTGCTGGTCACCGGGGCGCGCGGGCACGGCGGCTTCACCGGTCTGCTGCTGGGCTCGGTGAGCCAGGCGCTGCTGTACCACGCCGACTGCCCGGTGGTCGTGGTGCGCCACCGGGAGTGAGCCGGGTTTCGGGAGTGAGCCGGGTTTGATGAGCCCGCACGGAGCGTCGTGCGCGGGTCGGGTCCCTCGTGAACGCAGAGGCGATCAGGCGCCCGCGAGGAAGCTGAGCCGTACCCGGCGCTCGGGGTTGTCGCGGTTGGTGTCGACCAGGCAGACCGACTGCCAGGTGCCCAGCTCCAGGCGGCCGCCGATCACCGGCAGCGTGGCGTGCGGCGGGACCAGCGCGGGCAGCACATGGTCGCGGCCGTGGCCGGGACTGCCGTGCCGGTGCTGCCAGCGGTCGTCGGCGGGCAGCAGGGTGTGCAGGGCCGCCAGCAGGTCGTGGTCGCTCCCGGCACCGGTCTCGATGACGGCGATCCCGGCGGTGGCGTGCGGCACGAAGACGTTCAGCAGTCCGTCGCGGCCGGCCGCCGTCTCCCGCAGGAAGGACTCGCAGTCACGGGTGATGTCGACGACCCTCTCCGCGGATCCGGTGGCGACGGTGAGGACTCGGGTGGTGAAGGCATCTGACATGCCCTCCATCCTCGCCCATGCGCCGGGCTTCACCGGGGAAGGGCGGGAAGATCCACGGACGCGGCGCGGTTGTTGAAACCGTGAACGACATCCGTGAGGTCGACGTGGTCGTCATCGGTGCCGGGCAGGCGGGCCTGTCCAGCGCCTATCACCTGCGGCGCACCGGCTTCGTGCCGGACCGCGACTTCGTGGTGCTGGACCACTCCCCCGGCCCCGGCGGCGCCTGGCGGTACCGCTGGCCGTCCCTGACGTACGGCAAGGTGCACGGCATGCACGCGCTGCCCGGCATGGAGCTGACCGGTGCCGATCCGGCGCGCCCCTCCTCCGAGGTGATCACCGAGTACTTCGACCGCTACGAGCGGACCTTCGATCTGCGGGTGCGGCGTCCCGTGGACGTGCGGGCCGTGCGCGAGAACGGCGACGGACGGCTGCTGGTGGAGTCGTCCGGCGGCACGTGGGCGACGCGGGCCCTGATCAGCGCCACCGGCACCTGGGACCGGCCGTTCTGGCCGCGCTACCCGGGCCAGGAGACCTTCCGGGGACGGCAGTTGCACACCGCGCAGTACCCGGGGCCCGAGGCGTTCGCCGGGCTGCGGGTGGTCGTGGTGGGCGGCGGGGCGTCGGGCACCCAGCATCTGCTGGAGATCGCGCCGTACGCGGCGAGCACCACCTGGGTGACCCGGCGCCCGCCGGTGTTCCGCGAGGGGCCGTTCGACGAGGCGGCCGGGCGGGCCGCCGTGGCCCTGGTCGAGGAGCGGGTGCGGCAGGGTCTGCCGCCGCGCAGCGTCGTCTCGGTGACGGGGCTTCCGCTCACCGACGCGGTCCGGCAGGGCATCGCCGACGGCGTCCTGGACCGGCAGCCCGTGTTCGACCGGATCACCCCGGAGGGCGTGGAGTGGAAGGACGGCCGGCGGGTCGAGGCCGACGTCATCCTCTGGGCCACGGGCTTCCGCCCGGCGGTGGACCATCTCGCCCCGCTGCGGCTGCGCGAACCGGGCGGCGGCATACGGATGGAGGGCACGCGAGTGGCCGCCGATCCGCGCATCCATCTGGTGGGCTACGGCCCGTCCGCCAGCACCATCGGCGCGAACCGCGCCGGGCGTGCGGCGGTGCGGGACATCAGACGGCTGCTCGCCGAGCAGCCGCTCGCCGCGGCGTGACGGACTGCCGGTGCGGGCCGGGGGTTTCCCGGTAGGGGCCGGGGGTTTCGCGGGTGGCACGGGGCGGTGCGCCCGCTGCCCGGCGACCGGCGCGCTCGGCAGCGGCTCACCGGCTCACCCCTTGGCCGCCTCCGCCTTCTTCTGCTCGGCGGCCTTCTTCAGTGCGGCGTCGCGCTCGGCGACATTGCGCTGGTGCTCCTTGAAGTCAGCGGTGAAGCGGGTGTCGCCGGGCTTGACCGTGACGAAGTAGAGCCAGTCGCCGGGGGTGGGGTTGATCGCTGCGCCCAGGGCCTCCTCACCGGGGTTGCCGATGGGGGTCGGCGGCAGACCCATGCGCTGGTAGGAGTTGTAGGGGCTGTCGACCTTGGTGTCGGCGGCCTTCGCGTGCAGGGTGGGCCGGCCGAGGGCGTAAGAGACGGTGGAATCCATCTGCAGCGGCATGCCGCGCTCCAGCCGGTTGAAGATCACCCGGGCCACCTTGCCCATGTCGTCCTCGGTGGAGGCCTCCGCCTGGACGATGCTGGCGATGGTGACCGCCTGGTAGACGTTCATGGCGTTGCGCTGGGCACCGGCGGCGATCGGCACCCCGTTGAACTTCCGGTGGGCGGCCTCGGCCATCTCCGCCAGGAGCTTTTCGGGGGTCGTCCCCTTCTGCAGCGGATACGTCCCGGGGAAGAGGTAGCCCTCCGGGTTGCCCTCCGCGTCGTTGGGCAGCTTGAGGCCGGCCTTGGCGAGGGACTTCTGGGTGGTGCCCGCGGGCAGGGCGAGGGCCTTGTCGACGGCGGCGTAGACCTGGCTCGCGCGCCAGCCCTCCGGGACGACCAGCGCCGCGGGGCGTGCGTCGCTCTCGTCCCCCAGGATCAGCAGCGGCACCGCCACGGCGGTGCCTGCCACGACGGCCCCGGTCGCCATGAGGGCGAGACGGCCCCGGCGCGTCAGCCGGATCGAGTTCCGTGACGGAGTGTTGGTCTGCATGCGGGCACGGTAACCCTCACATCGTCACAAACCCGGCATATCTTCATCTTGTCGGCTCCAGTTGAGCATCCCGGCGTACCAGCGCCGCGTACCGTCCGCCCCGCTCCAGCAGCTCCTCGTGCCTGCCGCGTTCGACGACCCGCCCGGAATCGAGCACCACGATCTGGTCGGCGTTGCGGACGGTGGACAGCCGGTGGGCGATGGTGATGGTGGTGCGGTTGGCCGACAGGGCGTCGATGGCCTTCTGGACGGCGGCCTCGGTCCGGGTGTCGAGGGCGCTGGTGGCCTCGTCGAGGACCAGCACCGGCGGATCGCGCAGGATGGTGCGGGCGATGGCCAGTCGCTGCTTCTCGCCTCCGGAGAAGCGGTGCCCGCGTTCGCCGACGACCGTGTCGTAGCCGTCGGGCAGGGAGGCGATGTGGTCGTGGATCTGCGCGGCCTCGGCCGCCGCGTACAGCTCCTCGTCGGTGGCGTCCGGCTTGGCGAAGCGCAGATTGTCGGCGACCGAGGCGTGGAAGAGGTACGTCTCCTGGGAGACCACGCCGACCGCGCGGGCCAGGGTGTCGAAGTCCAGTTCGCGGACGTCGACCCCGTCGAGGGTGACCCGGCCGCCCGTCACGTCGTAGAGCCGGGGCACCAGATGCCCCAGCGTGGACTTGCCCGCACCGGTCGGGCCGACGACGGCGAGGCTGGAGCCGGCGGGGACGGTGATGTCGATGCCGTCGAGCACGGTGGTGCCCTTGCCGTCGTAGTGGAACTCCACGTTCTCGAAGCGGACCTCGCCCTTGACCCGCTCCAGGCGCACCGGGTCGGGGCGTTCGGTGATGTCGACCGGCAGGTCGAGGTACTCGAAGATGCGCTGGAACAGCGCGAGCGAGGCCTGGATCTGCACGCCGGTCGACAGCAGACTCACGGCGGGCCGGAACAGCCCCTGCTGGAGCGAGACGAAGGCGACGAGCGTGCCGAGGGAGACCTCGGGGCCGCCCGCCTGGACGGCGATGCCCGCGGTCCAGTAGATGACGGCGGGCATGGCGGCCATGACGACGGTGATCACGGCCATGCGCCAGCGGCCGGCCATGTTCGACCGCACCTCCAGATCCACCAGCGCCTCGGACTCCTCCGCGAACGCCTTGGTCAGGGAGTCCGAACGGCCCATCGTGCGGCCCAGCAGGATGCCGCTGACGGACAGCGACTCGGTGACCGTGGCGGCCATCGCCGCCATCTGCTTCTGGCGCTGGGTGGTGATTCTCTTGCGTTCGTCGCCGACCCGGCGGCTGATCCACACGAACACCGGCAGCAGGGCCAGCGAGACCACCGTCAGCCGCCAGTCGAGGGCGAGCATCGCCACGACGGTCGCCACCACGCCGGTGAGGTTGGAGACCAGGGAGGTGGCGGTGGAGGTGACCGTGGCCTGCATGCCGCCGATGTCGTTCGCGATGCGGGACTGGACCTCGCCGGTGCGGGTGCGGGTGAAGAAGGCCAGCGACATCCGCTGCAGCCGGCCGTAGACGGCGGTGCGCAGATCGTGCATGACGCGCTGCCCGACCGTGGTGGAGATCAGCGTCTGCAGGACGCCGAACACGCTGGTGAGGACCGCGCTGAGGATCATGCCGAGGGCGAGCAGGCTGAGCAGCCCGGTGCGGCCCTCGGGGAGCGCCACGTCGAGGATCGCCTTCAGCAGGAACGGGGAGGCGACGGTGACCAGCGACGAGGCGCAGACGAGCAGACCGACGAGCGCCAGCCGGCCGCGGTAGGGGCGGAAGAGACGCAGGATGCGCCGGACCTGCCGGGGCTGGTGGCCCTGCGTGTCGTCGGGCGGGGGCGGGATCACTGGGCCGTGGTCGGGGTGCATGGTCTCCTTCGGCTCGGGCGGGGCGGGGCGAGGGGATCAATGGGAGCCTAGCTCATTGTTACCTATGCTCATAATGAACTCCGTCCTGATATTGTCTGCGCATGACCTCCCCCGATCCCGACGGCCTGCTGGCCGAGCAGCTGCTTCGGCTCACCCGCCGGGTGCACCGCATCCAGAAGCATCACCTGGAGCGGCGCGAACTCGGCATCACCCCGGCCCAGTCACGGCTGCTGCGCACCCTCGCGCACTACGGCTCACCGCCGCGCATGGCGGATCTCGCCGAGCGGCTGGAGGTGGTGCCCCGGGCGGTGACCACGCTGGTCGACGGGCTGGAGGCGAGCGGCAAGGTGCGGCGGGTGCCGGATCCGGACAATCGGCGGGTGATCCGGATCGAGCTGACCGACGAGGGACGGGCCGCGCTGCGGGAGCTGCGCGCGGCACGCAGGTCCGCCGCCGAGGAGATCCTCGCCCCGCTGGGGGACCAGCAGCGCAAGGTCCTGGGCGAACTGCTCGACACCCTGGTCGACGGGACGGCAGCTCCGCCCTGAGCCCACGGCCCGGTTGGTCCCGGGTCCGGCCGGTTCGGGTCCCGGCCGGTTCCGGGTGGCGGGCGGAAAAACCGGTTGCCCGCCCGCACGCGGCGAGGTCAACCTGTCACGGCTTGCAGCCACTGTCTGCCCCTGCTCCGAGCCCTGGGACCTCATGCGTATTCAAGATCTTCCGTTTCCCGATCCGGGTGTGCCCGACGCGCGCTCGGGCCCCCGGCTCCTGTGGTGGCTCTTCCGCAACCAGCTGTCCGGGCAGCTCGTCGCCCTCGCCTGGGGTCTGCTGCATTTCGCCTCGGTGGCCGCGCTGCCGTTCTGCGTGGGCGCGGCCGTGCAGGCCGCCGTCGACCGCTCGGGCGACCGGCTCGCGCTGGCGGGCGGCCTGCTGGCACTGATCTGCGCCGGCAATGCGATCGGTGACACCTTCCTGCACCGGGCCGCCGTCACCAACTGGATCACCGCCGCCGCCCGCGTCCAGCAGCTGCTGGCACGCAAGGCCGCCGTCCTCGGTGCCGCACTGACGCGGCGGGTCGCGGCCGGTGAGGTGGTGGCCGTGTCCACCGGTGACGTCGAGAAGATCGGCTGGTTCGTGGAGGCTCTCTCGCGGTTCACCGCGGCGGCGGTCACCATCGTGCTGGTCGCCGCGGGCCTGCTGATCCACCAGCCGGCGCTCGGTGTCGTCGTCGCCGTGGGCGTGCCGGTGCTGGCCTGCGCGGTGCTGCCGCTGCTGCCGCACGCCACCCGGCGGGCCGATGTGCAACGCGCGAAGGCGGGGCGGGCCACCGAACTCGCCTCCGACACCGTGGCCGGGCTGCGGGTGCTGCGCGGCATCGGCGGCGAGGAACTCTTCCTCGACCGCTACCGGCGCGCCTCCCAGGAGGTGCGGCACGCCGCGGTGCGCAGCGCCCGCATGTGGTCGCTGATCGCCGCGATCCAGGTGCTGCTGCCGGGGCTGCTGCTGATCGGCGTCGTCGGCTACGGCGTGCACCTCTCCCGCCAGGGCCGGATCGAGGTCGGTGAACTGGTCACCGTCTACAGCTCCGTCATGCTGCTCGCCTACCCCCTGCGCCACGTGGTGGAGATCGCCATGGCCTACTCCTTCTCCAAGCCCTCGGCCCGGCGGGCCGCGCGGGTGCTGGCGCTGGAGCGGGCCATGGACGCCGCGGGTTCGCTGCCCGAGCAGTCCGTGTCCGGCGATCTGTACGACCCGGAGACGGGTCTGTGCGCCCCGTCCGGCCGGCTCACCGCCGTGGTGTGCGGGGACCCCGACGCGGCCGGGAGGCTGGCCGAGCGGCTCGGCGGGCATGCGGCCCAGCCGGGCGCCTCGGTGCTGCTCGGCGGCGTGCCGCTCGACGAGCTGCCGCTGGACAGCGCCCGCCGGGCGGTCCTGGTCCAGGACAAGGACCCGGTGCTGCTGTCCGGGACGCTGCGCGAGCTGCTCGACGTACCCGCATCCGGGCAGGTCGATCCGCAGGCCGCGCTGGAGGCCGCACAGTGCGAGGACGTGCTGGCGGCGCTGGTGCAGGGATCGCTGGACGTCCGGGACCCGATGGACGCGCGGCTCACCGAGCGCGGGCGGTCGCTGTCGGGCGGCCAGCGCCAGCGGCTCGCCCTGGCCCGGTCGCTGGTCGCCGACCCGGAGGTGCTCGTCCTGGACGAGCCCACCTCGGCCGTGGACTCGCACACCGAGGCCCGTATCGCCCGGGGGCTGCGCGATCTGCGGTCCGGGCGGACGACGGTGGTCTTCACGTCCTCGCCGCTGCTGCTGGACCGGGCCGACCGGGTGGTGTTCCTGCACGAGGGCACGGTGGTGGCGGCCGGCACCCACCGCGAGCTGGTGCACACCGAGCCCCGGTACCGGGCGGTGGTGACCCGGGAGACCGAGGACGAGGCCCGGCACGAGGACCGGCGCGGCACCCGGGCGGGCCGCGGGGCGGCGCCGGAAGTGCTGCACCGGCTGGAGACGTTCGAAGCGCTCGAGGAACTCGAAGAGATCGAGGAGACGGCATGATCGGCGTGGCGCCCCCGGCCCACGACCCGGCGGCCCCGACCACGGCCGGCACCCTGCCGGTGGGTGCCCCCGCCACCGTCCGCGCGTACGTCGGCGAACTGCTGCGCCGGCACCGCCGGGCCTTCCTGCTGCTGATCACCGTGAACGCGGTCGCGGTGATCGCCTCGATGGTGGGGCCCTACCTGCTCGGCACCCTGGTCGAGCGGGTCTCGGGCGGGGCGCGGGAGCTGCATCTGGAGCTCACGGCGGGTCTGTTCGTACTCGCGCTTCTCGTGCAGGCCGTGTTCGTGCAGCAGATGCGGCTGCGCGGGGCGATGCTCGGTGAGCGGATGCTGGCCGACCTGCGCGAGGACTTCCTGGTGCGGTCGGTCGGGCTGCCGCCCGGGGTGCTTGAGCGGGCCGGCACGGGTGATCTGCTGTCCCGGATCACCACCGACATCGACCGGCTCGGCAACGCCATGCGCGAGGCCGTGCCGACGCTGACCATCGGCGTGGTGTGGGCCGCGCTGCTGCTGGGCGGTCTGGTGGTCACCGCGCCCGAGCTGGCGCCGGCCGTGCTGGTGGCCGTGCCGCTGCTGGTGGCCGGGTGCCGCTGGTACTTCCGGCGGGCGTCCTCCGCCTACCGGTCGGAGGCCGCCGGTTACGCCGCCGTGGCCGCCGCGCTCAGCGAGACCGTGGACGCCGGGCGGACCGTGGAGGCGCACCGCCTCGGCGAGCGCCGGGTGGCGCTGTCGGACCGGCGGATCAGGGAGTGGACGGCGTGGGAGCGCTACACGCTCTGGCTGCGGTCGGTGCTCTTCCCGGTCGTCAACATCACCCATGTGACCGTGCTCGGCTCGGTGCTGATGATCGGCGGGGTGTTCGTCCTGCGGGGCTGGATCGGGGTGGGCCAGCTGACCACCGGCGCGCTGATCGCCCAGATGCTGGTCGAGCCGGTCGGGCTGATCCTGCGCTGGTACGACGAGCTGCAGGTGGCGCAGGTGTCGCTGGCCCGGCTGGTCGGGGTGCGGGACATCGAACCCGACGCCGGTGACGCCACGCTCGCGCCCGACGGGCGGCAGGTGCGGGCGGAGGAGGTCCGCTTCGGCTACCGCGAGGGCGTGGACGTGCTGCGCAAGGTGTCGCTGGAGGTCGCGCCCGGCACGCGGATGGCCCTGGTGGGCCCCTCCGGGGCGGGCAAGTCGACGCTGGGGCGGCTGCTGGCCGGCATCTACGAGCCGCGCGACGGCTCGGTCACCCTGGGCAGCGCGGAGCTGAGCCGGATGACCGCGGAGCAGGTCCGGTCGCATGTGGCGCTGGTCAACCAGGAGCATCACGTCTTCGTGGGCTCCCTGCGCGACAACCTGCGGCTCGCCCGGACCGACGCGCAGGACACCGAGCTGTGGGCGGCGCTTCGCGCGGTCGACGCGGACGGCTGGGCCCGCGCGCTCGCCGGCGGACTCGACACCGAGGTCGGCTCCGGCGGAGTGGCGCTCACCCCGGCCCAGGCCCAGCAGGTCGCGCTGGCCCGGCTGGTGCTCGCCGATCCGCACACGCTGGTCCTGGACGAGGCGACGTCCCTGCTCGACCCGCGCGCGGCCCGGCATCTGGAGCGGTCCCTGGCCCGCGTCC
The DNA here is from genome assembly GCF_039524635.1 of Streptomyces thermocarboxydovorans. NCBI lineage: Bacteria > Bacillati > Actinomycetota > Actinomycetes > Kitasatosporales > Streptomycetaceae > Streptomyces > Streptomyces thermocarboxydovorans. Next base: position 189,626 of record NZ_BAAAGU010000001.1, read on the forward strand.
TGGACGGCCGCACGGTCGTCGCCATCGCGCACCGGCTGCACACCGCCCACGACGCGGACGTGATCGCCGTCGTCGAGGACGGCCGGATCAGCGAGCTGGGCAGCCACGAGGAACTGGTCGCGGCGGACGGCGCCTACGCGGCGTTGTGGCGGTCCTGGCACGGGTGAGGCGAACGCCGGACCGGTGGGGCGGACTCCTTTTGGGACCCGTCCCGCCGGCTGCCCGGCCCTCGGTGCGAGCCGGCGGGCCGGGGCGGCCCGTGCCCCGGGCCCCCGGAAGGCGCGGGCGTGCCGTGTGACCCCCTGTGCGGCAGTCGTGCCGTTGCGCGGTGCCGAAGCGGGGTGGAAGGCTGGAGTCAGGCATTGGCTCGGGGAACGGCCGGCACCCCGGAGAAGGGGCCGGCGGCGCCATTGCCCCGTGCAGAGGCGGCCCGGTGCGGGCCACGGCGGGAACAATCCTGTCCCCGACCCCTGGAGGTACCCGTGAGCAGCGCCGACGGATGGGGAGACGACGTCTACCAGCCCGACGCGTCCGAGATCCAGGACGACGCCGGACTTCTCGACGCCGAGGACACCCTGGAGGACGACGGCGTCGCCGACCCCCTGGACCAGGGCTGGTCCCCGCCCGAGCGACCGTGGGCGGTGGAGCACCGCGGGGTGACCGCGGCCGAGCGCCTCGAGGGCGAGACGCTCGACGAGCGGCTCGCCGAGGAACTGCCCGATCCCGCCGCCCCCGACGGCGACGGTCTCGGCGACTGCGACGGCACCGACGGCGAACTCCTCGACAACGAGGTCGGCGCGATCCGCTCCGGCCGGCTGGTGGCCCCCGACGAAGGGGCGCACGAGGACGAGGAGGAAGCCCTGGTCGCCCGGGACGTCGGCATCGACGGCGCGGCCGCCTCCGCCGAGGAGGCCGCCGTGCACATCGTCGACGAGGACTCCCTGCCCGGCTGACCTCCGGCACCCGGCCGGCCGCCCAGCCCTGCCCGCCGGCCCGACCGGCCGGACCACCCCGAACAGGGAGCAGCCATGCAGCAGGACAAGCACCCCGATTACCACCCGGTCGTCTTCCGCGACCGCGCCGCCGGGTACGCCTTCCTCACCCGGTCCACCGCGAAGAGCGACCAGACCATCGAGTGGGACGACGGCAAGACCTACCCCGTGGTGGACGTGGAGATCTCCTCCGAGAGCCACCCCTTCTACACGGGCAAGGCCCGCACCGTGGATACGGAGGGACGCGTCGCCCGCTTCGAGCGCCGGTACGGCGGCGAGGGCGGGGCAGCCGGCTGAGGCCGCCCCCGGCGGGGCACAGCTCGAATCACTCGGGTCACCCGGCAGGGCATCGACTGGATCCCTCAGATTTCTCAGATCACGTTGAGCGCGGCCGCGCCGCCCACTCCGCCGAGCACCATGAACGCCGGCATCAGCACCTTCAGCTCGACCCAGCTGCCCGCGCGGAACCGCATCGCCTTCGGCGGCCCGACCGGGTACCAGCGCTTGCGGCCCACCGGTATCGGCCACAGTATCGGGCAGCCGGACACCGTCAGCGCGTCCCCGATGTCGTGCACCAGCGCGCCCAGCACGATCGGCAGTCCCAGCCACAGGTACTCCTGGCCCGGCGCGGTGAACAGCCAGTCGGAGCCGTTGCCCGGCTGATCCAGGACACCCGCGAGGATCCAGGAACTGGTCGCGGCCAGCAGCCACACCAGGACGTCGCTGCTGGAGCCCCGGGTCGCCCGCCACAGCAGCCCCTCGATGGCGAGCACCATGTGCACGAAGAGGATCCCCAGCACCGCCCAGCGCCCGCCGAAGATCGCCAGCGCCGAGGTGCCGGTGCCGATCAGCACTGCCCACAGCCAGGTGTGGGTGAGCGTGCGGTGGCCGCCGGACCTGCGCGGATCGCCCTGCATCTTGGTGGCCTTGTAGACGGCGTAGGAGAGCTTGTCGACGATCTCGCACAGCCAGCGGGACAGCGGTCCGAAGGACCGTGAGATGGTCGCCGCCTTGTGGTCGAGGTCGGGGGCGAGCGCGGCCCCCGCGCAGATCAGCGCGCCCGCCAGCAGCACCGGCCAGGGCATGGGACGTCCGGCCGCGGCACTCGCCGCACCGACGCCGAGCCAGGCCGCGGCGCCCGAAAGTGAGTGTGCTGGTCCCATCATCGCCGTTGCCCGCCCCGTTCCTCGTGTACCGCCGGCCCGCTCGCCGGCTCTGCTTCCCCTCTGCCGACGGCACAGCGTAGCGTTCGCGATCTTCGTACCCGCATCCGATTCCCGGTTCCGGTGGGCGGGCAGGCAAGATGGGGGCGTGACCCTCATCGATCAGCTGCCGCCGACCGCCGACCCCGACGCCCTGTACGAAGCCTTCGAGTCGTGGGCGCAGGAGCGGGGTCTCACGCTCTACCCCCACCAGGAGGAGGCGCTGATCGAGGTGGTGTCCGGGGCGAATGTGATCGTCTCGACGCCCACCGGCTCCGGCAAGAGCATGATCGCCGCCGGGGCCCACTTCGCCGCGCTGGCCAGGGACGAGGTCACCTTCTACACGGCACCCATCAAGGCGCTGGTGTCGGAGAAGTTCTTCGAGCTGTGCAAGCTGTTCGGCACCGAGAACGTCGGCATGCTCACCGGCGACGCCTCCGTCAACGCGGACGCTCCCGTCATCTGCTGCACGGCCGAGGTGCTGGCGTCGATCGCGCTGCGCGACGGCCGGCAGGCGGACGTCGGCCAGGTCGTGATGGACGAGTTCCACTTCTACGCCGAGCCGGACCGCGGCTGGGCCTGGCAGATCCCGCTGCTGGAGCTGCCGCAGGCTCAGTTCGTGCTGATGTCGGCGACCCTGGGTGATGTGTCCTTCTTCGAGAAGGACCTCACCCGCCGCACCGGCCGCCCGACGGCGGTGGTCCGCTCGGCGACCCGGCCCGTGCCGCTGTCCTACGAGTACCGCTACACCCCGCTGACCGAGACGCTCACCGATCTGCTCGAGAACCGTCAGGCGCCGGTGTACATCGTGCACTTCACCCAGGCGCAGGCGGTGGAGCGGGCGCAGGCGCTGATGAGCATCAACATGTGCTCCCGCGAGGAGAAGGAGCAGATCGCCGAGCTGATCGGCAACTTCCGCTTCACCACCAAGTTCGGCCGCAATCTCTCGCGTTACGTGCGCCACGGCATCGGCGTGCACCACGCCGGCATGCTGCCCAAGTACCGGCGCCTGGTGGAGAAGCTCGCCCAGGCGGGCCTGCTGAAGGTGATCTGCGGGACGGACACCCTGGGTGTGGGCGTCAATGTGCCCATCCGCACGGTGCTGTTCACCGCGCTGACCAAGTACGACGGCAACCGGGTGCGGACCCTGCGCGCCCGTGAGTTCCATCAGATCGCGGGCCGCGCCGGACGGGCCGGCTTCGACACTGAGGGCTTCGTGGTCGCGCAGGCGCCCGAGCATGTCATCGAGAACGAGAAGGCGCTGGCGAAGGCGGGCGACGACCCGAAGAAGCGCCGCAAGGTGGTACGCAAGAAGGCTCCCGAGGGGTTCGTCGGCTGGAGCGACAAGACCTTCCAGAAGCTCATCGACTCCGAGCCGGAGCCGCTGACGTCCCGGTTCCGGGTGACGCACACGATGCTGCTGTCGGTGATCGCCCGTCCCGGCAACGCCTTCGAGGCGATGCGCCGTCTGCTTGAGGACAACCACGAGCCGCGCAAGCAGCAGCTGCGGCACATCCGGCGCGCGATCGCCATCTACCGCTCGCTGCTGGACGGCGGCATCGTGGAGAAGCTGGACACCCCGGACGCCGAGGGCCGCATCGTGCGCCTGACCGTGGATCTCCAGCAGGACTTCGCGCTGAACCAGCCGCTGTCCACCTTCGCGCTGGCCGCGTTCGAGCTGCTGGATCCCGAATCGCCGTCGTACGCGCTGGACATGGTGTCCGTGGTGGAGTCCACGCTGGACGACCCGCGCCAGATCCTCGTCGCCCAGCAGAACAAGGCGCGCGGCGAGGCGGTCGCCGCCATGAAGGCGGACGGTGTCGAGTACGAGGAGCGCATGGAGCGCCTCCAGGACATCACCTACCCGAAGCCGCTGGAGGAGCTGCTCTTCCACGCGTACAACACCTACCGCAAGAGCCACCCGTGGGTCGGTGACCATCCGCTGTCGCCGAAGTCGGTGGTGCGGGACATGTACGAGCGGGCGCTGTCCTTCACCGAGCTGGTGTCCTTCTACGAGCTGGCCCGCAGCGAGGGCATCGTGCTGCGCTACCTCGCCAGCGCCTACAAGGCGCTGGAGCACACCGTCCCGGACGACCTGAAGTCGGAGGATCTGCAGGATCTGATCGCCTGGCTGGGCGAGATGGTGCGCCAGGTCGACTCGAGCCTGCTGGACGAGTGGGAGCAGCTGGCCAACCCGGAGGAGATGACCGCCGAGGAGGCGCAGGAGAAGGCCGACCAGGTCAAGCCGGTCACCGCCAATGCGCGCGCCTTCCGCGTGCTGGTGCGCAACGCGATGTTCCGCCGGGTGGAGCTCGCCGCGCTGGACCGGGTGGAGGAACTGGGCGAGCTGGACGCCGAGTCGGGCTGGGACGCGGACGCCTGGGCCGAGGCGATGGACAAGTACTGGGACGAGTACGAGGAGCTGGGCACCGGCCCCGACGCCCGCGGTCCCAAGCTGCTGCTGATCGACGAGGAGCCGGAGAACGGACTGTGGCGGGTCCGGCAGATCTTCGACGACCCCAACGGGGACCACGACTGGGGCATCAGCGCCGAGGTCGATCTGGCCGCCTCCGACGCCGAGGGCCGCGCGGTCGTGCGGGTCACCGACGTCGGCCAGCTGTGACACGGGAGTACCGCAGCCATGACGAACCCTGCCGAACGGCTTGTCGACCTGCTCGATCTGGAGCAGATCGAGGTGAACATCTTCCGGGGCCGCAGTCCGCAGGAGTCGCTGCAGCGGGTCTTCGGCGGTCAGGTGGCCGGCCAGGCGCTGGTCGCCGCGGGGCGCACCACGGACGGCGACCGGCCCGTGCACTCGCTGCACGCGTACTTTTTGCGCCCCGGGCGGCCGGGTGTGCCCATCGTGTACATGGTGGAACGCGTGCGGGACGGGCGGTCGTTCACGACCCGCCGGGTCACCGCGGTGCAGCAGGGCCGCACGATCTTTCATCTCACCGCTTCCTTTCATCAGCCCGAGCAGGGAAGTTTTGAACATCAGCTGCCGCCGGCGCGGGAGGTGCCGGACCCGGAGTCGCTGCCGACGGTCACGGACGAGATCCGGGAGCATCTGGGCACATTGCCGGAGCAGTTGGAGCGGATGGCCCGCCGTCAGCCCTTCGACATCCGCTATGTGGACCGGCTGCGCTGGGACCCCGAGGAGGTGAAGGGCGCCGCGCCGCGCAGCGCGGTGTGGATGCGGGCGGTCGGCCCGCTCGGTGACGACCCGCTGGTGCACACCTGCGCGCTCACCTACGCCAGTGACATGACCCTGCTGGATGCCGTCCGCATCCCGGTCGAACCCCTGTGGGGGCCGCGGGGCTTCGACATGGCGTCGCTGGACCACGCGATGTGGTTCCACCGGCCGTTCCGCGCGGACGAGTGGCTCCTCTACGACCAGGAGTCGCCCATCGCCACGGGCGGACGGGGCCTGGCCCGTGGGCGGATCTACGACCGCGAGGGGCGGATGCTGGTGTCCGTCGTGCAGGAGGGTTTGTTCCGCGCGCTGTAGATCACCGGTCGCCGCCCCGGCGCCACCGGCGGCCGAGGCATTCCCGCAGTCTGCCCAGTGGCCGGTCCGGCTCCCCCGCAGCCGTGCACACGGCCCGGCGAGAGCGTGGCGCCGGCCTGGGTGCCGGACGGTGCTCGCGTGCCTCGGCCACCAGCCCCGCCAGCTCTGCCCGCAACCAGGCGATCTCGTCCTCGTCCTGCGCGGTCGTCAGCTCTTCGGCGAGCCGGACGGCGGAGGGCCCCGATGCCCCGCCGATCGGGGGCGCCGCGCGGAATGTGCTCAGATGGGAGCGCTCGTAGGGGTTTTTGACCACCTCGGCGACCTGCAGCGGGTCGAGCAGCGACGCCACGGCTCCAGCGCGGCCCCAGGGGTCGCCGTCGGCCAGGCGGAGCAGGCATCCCAGGTGCCGGTTGCGCCAGTTGCGCGGCCGCACGTCGAGGTCGGAGTCGAGCCCGCCGCCGAGGGCACCGGGTGGGCGGCCGGTGAGCAGCTCGGCGTTCTCCTCGGCGGCGGCGAACTGGCGCAGCTCCTCGGCCAGATAGAGCCAGTCGACGGCCCCGTGCGGGCCGAGCGTGAACCGCACCGGAACCAGCAGACCGAGCCGGGCCAGGCGGGTGAAGCGGCCCTCGGTCACCTTCATCAGGGCGGCGCCTCGTGCGGCGCCCACCGTCTCCACGCCGGCGCGCAGCGCTTCGGGGAAGCCGGGCCGGGCGCGGAGCCTCGCGATCTCGGTACGGGCGACCGCGCGGCCGCCGCCTCCTCCGCCGACGGGCCGGGTGCGGATGCGGCCGAGCCGCACCGCGAGGTCGAACTCGTGGTGCTCGAGGCCGAGCTCCCGCGCCGCACGGCTCGGCTCGAGCCAGGTGTCGCGGATGGGCCTGGGGCGCTCGGCGGCGACGGGCGGCAGGACGGACGTGACGGTGTTTCCGGACATGATGGTCTCCCCCGTGGGACGTGTGCAGCCGGGCGCCGGGTGCGCCCGCCGGAAAAGACCGTAGCCGAATTGTCACTCTCCGTGTCGACCCTGTGGATAACTCCGCCCACGCCCACAAATGTGCAGGTCAGAGCCGTGCGGAGGCCGAGGTCAGAGGGCGGGCCCGGGGTCTGCGGCGGGCCGCCTCGCGTCCACGTCCAGATGCTCGCCGACCCGGTTGACCAGCAGGGTCATCTCGTAGGCGATCTGCCCGATGTCGGCCTCGGCGCCGCTGAGCACGCACAGACAGCTGCCACTGCCCGCGGCGGTGACGAAGAGGACCGCGTCGTCGAACTCGACCATCGTCTGGCGCACCGACCCCGCGCCGAAGTGACGACCCGACCCCTTGGCGAGGCTGTGCAGTCCGGAGGAGACCGCGGCCAGGTGCTCGGCGTCCTCACGCCGCAGCCCGGTGCTCGAACCCGTCACCAGCCCGTCGTTGGACAGGATCAGTGCGTGCCGTACGTGTTCGACCCGCTCCGCCAGGTCGTCCAGCAGCCAGTCGAGTCCCTGGTTCTGCGCCATGATGCGCGCCCTCCCCGTGTGTTCTCCCCGCGCCAGCCTTCCCCACCTGCGGGCGCCGAGCAAGCAGGATGGAGCCATGGCAGAGAAGATGACCGACGAGGAATGGCGGGCGTTCGTCTCGCACGGGACCCGCACCGGCAAGCTGTGCACCGTCCGGGCGGACGGCAGCCCTCATGTGGCGCCGATCTGGTTCCTGCTGGACGGCGACGAGCTGGTGTTCAACACCGGGGCGCGGACGGTGAAGGGGCGCAATCTGGCGCGGGACGGCAGGGTCGCCCTGTGCGTGGACGACGAACGGCCGCCGTTCGCCTACGTGATCCTGCACGGCCGGGCGCGTTTCGTGGACGACCCCGTCGAGCTGCGGCGCTGGGCGGCCAGGATCGGCGGACGCTACATGGGCGAGGACCGCGCGGAGGAGTTCGGGGAGCTCAACGGCGTGCCCGGCGAACTGCTGGTCCGCGTCACCATCGACAAGGTGCTGGCGGAGAAGAAACTGGCGGACTGACGGCGGGGCCCGGGGCACGGATCACCGGCTGCTCGAACCAGGCACCACACAGAAAATCCGGGGCCACACAGAAAGGCTGAAGGATGCAGGACGACCCGAAGAACGCGCCGACCGACACGATCCTCCCCTCCCCCCGGGTGGAGGCCCTCGAGGCGTACACCGCCGCCGACCTGCGCGACATGGCCGGGGACGACCGCGATCCGTTCGAGGTCTCCGCACACGGCCGGAGGGGACCGCCGTTCGAACCACCGGTCCCCTCCGGCAGAATCCCCTGCCTCACCCCACCGAGTCGAGCAGCCGGGCGGTGTGCCGGCGGCCGGCGTACTCGACGAGGCGGATGAGCACCTCCTTGCCCGACTCGCGTTCGCGGGCGTCGCACAGCACCACGGGCGTTCCGGCGTCCAGGTCCAGCGCACGGCTGACGTCCTGCGGGGCGTGGCGGCGCGCTCCGGCGAAGCAGTTGGCGGCGACCACGAACGGGATGGCCCGGTGCTCGAAGTAGTCGACCGCCGGGAAGCAGTCCTCCAGGCGCCGGGTGTCGGCGAGGACCACCGCGCCGAGGGCACCCTGGGCCAGCTCGTCCCACAGGAACCAGAAGCGGTCCTGTCCCGGGGTGCCGAAGAGGTACAGGGACAGCCCGGAGCGGATGGTGATGCGGCCGAAGTCCATGGCGACGGTGGTGGTGGACTTCTGGTCCACGCCGCCGGTGTCGTCGACCAGCTGGCCCGCCTCGCTCAGCATCTCCTCGGTGCGCAGCGGCCTGATCTCGCTGACCGCGCCGACCAGGGTGGTCTTGCCCACGCCGAAACCGCCGGCGACCAGTATCTTCAGCGCCAGTGCGGTCGGTTCGCCGCCGGGGGTGTCGGGGTGCTCAGGGGCCATGGATCACTTCTCTCTCGAGTGCCGGCCGCGGTCGGCAGGGGTACGGGGCGGTCGCGGGTGCGGCGGGTGGCACCGCGCGGCTCGGGAACGGGGGCGGGCGGCTACAGGGCCCGCAGTCCGGCGATCACCTCGCGGAGGATGCGTTCGTCCGGCAGGTGCGCGGGCGGCACGGGCCTGCTGACGGTGACACAGCCGCGTTCCACCAGGTCGCCGAGGAGGACGCGGACCACGCCGACGGGCAGGTCCGCGCCCGCGGCGAGTTCGGCGACCGACTGGGTCTCCGGCCGGCACAGCTCGATCAGGGTGCGGTGTTCCGGTCCGAGCGCCGGGTCGTCGATGCCGGGGGCCGCCGGGTCGAGGGTGACCAGGGCGATCAGGTCGAAGTGCACGCCGGTCACGGCGGGCCTGGTGCGTCCGCCGGTCATGGCGTAGGGGCGGACGAGGGGCCCGGCCTCCTGGTCGTACCACTGGCTGCCGGGCTCGCTCGGGAAGCCGGTCGTGTGCTCGGTCATCGGCTCGGGCCGCTTTTCTCTCCTCATCCGGCGGGGGTGGGCCGCGCGCCGGCGCGGGGCGCGGTGTACAGGTGCTCGCCGACGCGTTTGACCAGCCGTGCCATCTCGTAGGCGACGAGGCCGATGTCGGCGGTGACGGCGGTGAGGACGGCGAGGCAGGAGCCCTCTCCGGCGGCGGCCACGAAGAGGAAGGCGTCGTCCATCTCCACCATGGTCTGGCGCACTCCGCCGGCCCCGAAGTGCCGGCCCGCTCCCTTGGCGAGGCTGTGGAATCCGGAGGCGACGGCCGCCAGGTGCTCGGCGTCCTCCCGGCCGAGGCCGGTGGAGGCGCCCACGGCGAGCCCGTCGTTGGACAGCACCACGGCGTGCCGGACGTCGGCGACGCGGGACACCATGTCGTCCAGCAGCCAGTCGAGTTCACCGGTCCGCCGGGTGCCTCGCCTGCTGGGGTCCTGGATCATGCGGGGTCTCCTTCACTGCCGTCGTGCTGCCTGTGGGGGCCGGGTGCGCCGCCGCGGCCGGGTTGTCTGCCGCCGCCGCGCGCCCAGCCGGCGCGGTACGCCGCCATGCGGTCCCGTACGAGTTCGGGGGTGCGCTCGTCCTCGTCGTGCCGGGCCGGGGCGGGTGTGCCGGGGCGGTGCTCGCGCAGTTGCGGGGCGAGGCTGGCCTGCCGTACGCGGCGCGGGAGGTCGTCGGAGCCGGCCGGCTCCTGCGGGGGACGGTGCAGGCGTAAGGGGGCGGCTCCCTGGGGTGGGTTCGGGGCGGCGGTGTCCGTCGCGTCGGTCGGGGGTGCCGCGGGGGCCACCAGTGAGGGCCGCTGGTCCGGGGCGGGTACGGCCCGCTGCCGCGGGAGGTCGCGGGACATCCGCGCGTGCGTGGCCCCGTCGCCGGCGACGGAGACGAACGCGCGCTCCTCGGCCGGGCGGGCCGGGCGGATCTCGCCCGGGGAGCGGTCCTCGGTGCTGTCGTTCAGCAGGCTGGTGGGCAGCAGGACGACCGCGGTGGTGCCGCCGTAGGGGGAGGTCTTCAGGTGCACCTTGATGTCGTGCCGGGCGGCGAGCCTGCTGACCACGAACAGGCCGAGCCGGTCGCTGTCGAAGAGGTCGAGCGCCTCGGACTGGATGCGGCGGTTGGCCTCGGCGAGGGACTCCTTGCCCATGCCGAGTCCCCGGTCCTCCACCTCGATGGCGTATCCGTTGCCGACGGGTTCGCCGGTGACCCGCACGCGGGTGTGCGGCGGGGAGAACTGGGCGGCGTTCTCGATGAGTTCGGCGAGCAGGTGGGTGAGGTCGGCGACGGCCGCTCCGACGACGGAGGCCTCGGGCAGCTGGCGCACCTCCACCCGGGCGTAGTCCTCGACCTCGGAGACGGCGGCGCGCACCACGTTGGTGAGGGAGACCGGCATGCGCCAGGCGCGGCCGGGTGCCGCCCCGGAGAGGATGATCAGGCTCTCCGCGTGGCGCCGCATCCGGGTGGTGAGGTGGTCCAGGCGGAACAGGTCGCTCAGCTCGCCCGGGTCGTCGGAGCGGCGCTCCATGCTGTCCAGCAGGCTCAGCTGACGGTGCACCAGGACCTGGCTGCGGCGGGCCAGGTTGACGAAGACCCCGGAGATGCCGCCGGCGAGTTCGGCGCGCTCCACGGCGGCGTGCAGCGCGGCCCGGTGCACGGTGCCGAGGGCCTCGGCGACCTGGCCGGTCTCGTCCTGCGCGGGCGGTCCGGGCGGGGCCTCGGCGTCGATGTCGATCTCCTCGCCGGCCCGGAGCCTGCGCATGGCCTCGGGGAGTTTGCGGCGGGCGATCTCCAGGGCGTCGTTGCGCAGCCGCACCAGTTCGACGACCAGGCCGCGGCCGATGCGCACCGAGATGACGAGGGAGGCGGCGACCGCGGCGAGGCCGAAGAGCACGGCGGCGCCCGCCGGGGTGAGCAGTCCGCAGGTGAGCGGGTCGGCGCGGCGGGCGACGCCCCGGCCGGCCTCGTCCTCGATGGCCCGCATGCCGTCGCGGACGCGGGTGTGGGCGGCGTTCCAGGTGCGGGCCGGTGCCGCCTGGACGGCCCGGGTGCCGGTACCGCCGGAGAGCACCTTGTCCTCGGTGGCGGCGAGGGCGGCGTAGGCGTCGCCGCGGGCGAGTTCGTCCCAGGCGGTGCGTTCCGGGCCGCGCAGGTCGGCGACGGTGCGGGGCAGTTCCTGGCCGTAGGCGACGGTGCCGTTGTCGCCGAGTTTCAGGCGGGCGACGGCCCGGTCGGTGGCGCGGGCGCGCTCGGTCAGATCCCCGTCAGCGACGGAGGACGCGTCGGAGACACGGCGCACCGCGACTGAACGTTCCGCCTGGAGGGCGGCGACGGCCGCGGCGAGCGGGGCGCGGACCTTGGCGTCGACGCGCTGGATCTGGCGGAGTTCGGCGATGTCCTGGGCGGTGGTGACCGTGGCGTGGCCCCACAGGGCGAGCAGGGAGACCACGGGCACCATCAGCAGGCAGACGATCTTGGCGCGCACGGTGCGCGGTCCGCTGAGCCTCCGTCCGGCACGCGCGGGTGCCGCGGTGCCCCGCGGGTCCGGGCCTTCGTCGGCGGGCGGTCCGGCGTGGGCGCGCCGGCCGCGCCGGGGCGGTGGGGGCGGCGCTTCGGCGCGGGCCGTGGGGCTCCTACGGGGTGGGCGCATGAACTCCTCGCTCGAGGGTGGTCGGGGCGGGCCTGTCGCCGTATCGGTGCCGCACCGGTGCCGTGCCGCGCCGCCGGGTGCGGTCCGGGGACGGCGGGTACGGGTGCGGTCCGGGGACGGCGAGTACGGGTGCGGGAGGACGGCGGGTAGGGGTGCGGGACGACGGCGGGTACGGGTGCGGTCAGAAGGTGGCGGGTTCGACGGGCCGCTGGGCCGAGGCCGAGCTCTCGCGCTCGTTCGCGGTCGGCGACAGGGCGACGAAGGCCGAGGTGATGAACAGGTAGGACCCGAGGCCGACCGCGAGCGGGAAGATGAACTGCATCGCCGTGGCCCCGGGCAGGGCGTCTCCGGAGGGCGTGACGCGGACGCTGACCGCGAGCATTCCGGTGTAGTGCATGCTGGTGACCGCCGCGCCCATGATCAGTGAGGCGACGGTGACCGCGACGGGCGACTTGATGTTGAGCGCCGCCCACAGCGCGGCGGTGGCCGCGACGACGGCGATCAGCACGGACACGCCGACGAGCACCGGGTCGTAGCTCACCTCGCCGTGCAGGCGCACCGCCGCCATGCCGAGGTAGTGCATGCTCGCGACGCCGAGGCCGGTGGTGAGGCCGCCGAGCAGCAGCGCCCGGCCCCGGTCGCGGCTGTAGCCGACGGCGAACACGCCGGCCCAGACGACGAGCATGGCGACCAGCAGGCTGGCGATGGTCAGAGGTACGTCGTAGCGGAGCTCGGTGCCGCTGACGCCGAAGCCGAGCATGGCCACGAAGTGCATGGTCCAGATGCCGGTGCCGATCGCCGAGGCGGCGGTGATCAGCCAGTTGCGGCGGGAGCGGCCGGTGGTGGCGAGGGCGCGGACGGTGCAGCGCAGTCCGAGGGCGGCGCCGGTGCAGGCCATCACATACGACAGCACGGGGGTAAGCCACCCCAGGGCGGCGTGGTCCAGGTGTCCCATGGCTCCGGGACGCTAGGGGTGCGTGGGCGCACGAAGGGGGCGCGTTTCGAAAGGTGCTGGAATATGACACCGAAATGCACCGGAACGATCGCCTCGCGCTCGAACGTGCGCGCAGCGGCGTCCTCCGTACCGGTGAGGGATCATGCGGAACATGAGCGACGACCACACACGTGTCCAGGAGTTCTTCGCCGCGCGGGCCGCCGACTGGGAGCGGCGCTTCCCCGGCGACGGTCCCGTCTACGAGGCGGCGGTCGCCGAGCTGGGACTGCGGCCGGGCGACCGGGTGCTGGACGCCGGCTGCGGCACCGGGCGGGCCCTGCCGCCGCTGCGTGCCGCCGTGGGCCACTCGGGCGTGGTCATCGGGGCCGATCTCACTCCGGAGATGCTGCACGAGGCGGTCCGGAAGGGCCGGGACCGGGACGGGGTGCTGCTGCTCACCGATGTGGCCGCGCTGCCGCTGCGCTCCGGTTCGCTGGACGCGGTGTTCGCGGCGGGGCTGATCGCCCATCTGCCCCGGCCGGCGGAGAACCTGCGGGAGCTGGCGCGCGTGGTGCGGCCCGGCGGCGTGCTGGCGCTGTTCCATCCCGTCGGGCGGGCGGCGCTCGCGGCGCGCCAGGGACGGCAGATCACTCCGGACGATCTGCGCGCCGAGCACAATCTGCGCCCGCTGCTGGCCGGTTCGGGCTGGCGCATGACCTCGTACGTCGACCGGGACGACCGATTTCTGTCGCTGGCGGTGCGTACGCCCTGAGCGCCCGCGGTCGCCCTCTTCTGCGACGGCGCTTCCAACTCTACGTTGAGGGAGAGGAGATGCACGGTCGGCGAGGGCAACCGCTCAGCGGGAGGGTGGACCGATGTGGGGCAGGGTTCGCAAGTTCGGCGGCAGAGTGATCGGCAGTCTGCGCACCGAGGAGCGGCCGGCGCGGCGGGAGCGTCCGCACAACCTCTTCGAGGCCGCGGCGGCGTACGTCTCGGCCTGCGCGGAGGACGACCAGGAACGCATCGAGGAGGCGGCGGGCTGGGTGTCGCCCGAGGCGCTGTCGTTCGGGGTCAATGAGCTGGCGTGCCGGGCCGTGATCGCGCTGGCCCGGGAGCGCGACGAGTCCCCGCGGACGGTCGCACGGTCGCTGCTGGGGCTGCCGGCCGTCTGATTCGTCCCCGGCGCATGGCCGATTCGCCCCGTCCGGCAGGAAAACTGCAGCTCCGGCAGTGCGGGCCGGGTCGTGACAAGGGGCTCGGGGTCGGCATAGGGTGCGCGCCGATGGACGAACCGATGGGGAGGCTGGGATGGCCGGGACGGACGAGGAAGCCGTCGCCGCCGAGGACGACGCGCTCTATGTGCTCACGGCGGTGCTGCTGACGCCGGCGAAGTTCCCGAGTGTGCTGGGCGACGACTATCCGGAGGCGTGCGCGGCGCTCGATCTGCCTCCCGTGGCCGACGGCTACGGGCTGGTTCTCGGCCAGGACGGCGAGGGCGCCCGGTGGACCGTGGTGGTCGACGACGTCTCCCTGGTCGCGGTCGCGATCGCCTCCTGGGACTGCGGCATGGAGCACGACCTCTCGCCGGACGAGCGCACGGTGGTCACGGCGCTGCCCGGCTGGCCCCTCGCGGTCGCCGTGGCGGCCCCGAACGTGCCCGCGCCGCACGACCCGGACCCGGAGATCGCCGGCCGTCCGCCGCTGACCCCGCCGGACACCAGCGTCTGGGGCCCGGCCCAACGGCGCCTGGGCGCCGACGAGATCGCCCAGCAGTGGGCCACCTGGCGCGAACAGGTCGACGACAGCACGTTCGTGATGCCGGGAGAGGGCGCCACGGCTGCGGCGGAGGACGGCGGGAGCACCGGTTCCGAAGGCTCGGAGGGTGCGGACGCCGGGAGTGACGGCGACTCCGGCGACGCCCCCGGTGAGGCACGGCAGCCGCGTCATCCCGGCATCCGGCGGGTCCTGGCCGAGGCGCGCGCGTACATCGACGCACCGCCGCCGCTCGGACGCGTCCGTTCCTCCTTCGCCCCCGGCGGGGCACGCACACTGCGGGCCGACGGCCCCGGCTGGTCCCTCGTGGCCCGCACGGACGACATCGCCTTCGTCCTGCTCGACGACGAGCCCAACGAGGTCCTCCCGGTGGGCCGCGGAAAGGAACTGCCGGGGTTGCTGGAGGCACTCGACAAGATTGCGGTGCGGCCTCTCTGAGGGCGGCGGCGGTTGGCGGTGCCGCATGGCTGAGGACGGGCCGAGGGTTGTGGTGCGGCCTGCCCGCAGACGCGGCGAGGACGGCGGGCCGGGCCTCCGGCCGCGCCAGGTTGACGGGCAACGGGATCGGACTCACACACTCGGACTCACCAGGGAGCCCACACCGCAGGTGTTTGGAACCGCCACGGTCAGGCGCCGTGCCATGTGGTGCCGAACCATCGCTGACAGCCGGACGGGATTCCACCATGGGGCAGCCGTACGCAGCGGCAGCTGCCCTCTTCCCGCGTTCCGTCCCTCTCGGAGGCCGTCATGCGCCCGTACCGTGGCGTTCCGTTGCTCGCTCTCGCCCTCACCTCGGTCGCCCTGACCGGTCCGGCTCCGTCCGCCGCGGCGGCGGACGGCCACTGTGACCGTCAGGAGCGCGTCCGGGTGCCGGGCGCGGCCCATCAGCGCAGCGCCTGTCTGGCCGATCTGACCACGACGGGGCTCGCCGGCACCCCGTACACCGACATGGCCGACCAGGCGGGCCTCACGGCCGCGGACACCCGCTCCCCCGCCGGTGTCCCCGGGGTCCAGATCGACGGTTACTTCCCGGACTCCTCCCGCTTCAACAACACCCACGGCTGGAAGCACGACGCGCAGTTCGTGATCCGGCTGCCGGACCGCTGGAACGGCGGACTGGTCGTCACCGGGGCTCCCGGCACCCGCAAGCAGTACGCCACGGACAAGGCGATCTCCGACCAGGTGCTGGCGCGCGGCTACGCGTACGCCGCGACCGACAAGGGCAACAGCGGAGTCGACTTCTACCGGGACGGCCGCCGGCCCGGCGACGCGATCGCCGAGTGGAACATGCGGACCACCCAGCTCACCCGTGCCGCCCGGAAGGCCGTCGCCCGGCGATACGGCCACGCCCCGCGCCGCACCTACATCACCGGGATCTCCAACGGCGGTTACCTCACCCGCTGGCAACTGGAGAACCATCCCGAGCTGTACGACGGCGGGGCGGACTGGGAAGGCGCGCTCTGGACCGCCGACGGGCCCAATCTGCTCACCTCACTGCCGACCGCGGTGGCCCGCATGCTGGGCGGGGCGCGGGACCAGGATCTGCACGCGGTGGGCTTCGCACCGGGCTCGGAGTTCCTGTGGCCGTACCACGAGAAGGCGTACTGGGGCCTGACCCAGAAGATCTACCGGGCCGAGTTCGACCCTTCCTACGACTCCGCCTGCCCGGGTCCCTCCGCCGGGAGCACCACGGAGGAGATCCTCGCCCCGTGCGCCTCCGACGCCGCCTACGACTACGCCGGGCGCCCCGCCTCCGTGCACCGCGCGGTGGCCCGGGTGTCGCTGAGCGGACGCATCGGCAGGCCGCTGATCACTCTGCACGGCGATCTGGACGCCCTGCTGCCCAAGGCGGCCGACTCCGATGTCTACGCCCGCATGATCGAGGCGCGCGGACGCGGCGGACTGCACCGCTACTACACGGTGCAGGGTGGTACCCATGTGGACGGGCTCTACGACACCTATCCGGACCGGCTGCGGCCGATCCTGCCCTGCCACCGGTCGGCCTTCGACGCCCTGGTCGCCTGGGTGGAGCGTGGAGTCCGGCCGCCCGAGGACCACACGATCACCCGGCCCGCGGACGGCGACGTGGTCAACTCCTGCGCGCTGGGAGGTGACGGGACGGCAGCACGCTAGTGCTGTGACCGCATAGGTTCGCCGGGTTGGTGGTTGGGGCGGTTGGATGAACGGTGACGTTCGATCCGACTGC